>DATKQA010000669.1:0-7426 GCA_035523835.1 Candidatus Sulfotelmatobacter sp. | reverse complement strand
AACGGAATTGCGGGGACGCAATACTTAACGAATTCCGCGTCCGGCCCATCCGAATTCGTCGCATGAGGCCGGCGACCCTGCTCAACAGGTATGGCAGGCCTTGCGGGCGTCGGCGATATAGGCCGCGAGATGATCCATGGTGAGGCCGCCGGTGACGACATTGTCGCCGATGACGAAGCCCGGCGTGCCGTCGATGCCGAGCGCGTCGCCGAGCGCGCGGTTGGCGCCGATGATCTTGTCGATCCCCGGCGCGGTCATGTCGGCGGTGAGCCGCTTGTCGTCGAGGCCGACTTGCTTGGCGATGGCGGCGATCACCGCGGGCGTGAAGGCGCCGCGCGCCTGCATCAGCGCGTCGTGGAAGGGCGCGTACTTGCCCTGGTTGCGCGCGGCGATGGCGGCGCGCGCCGCCAGCACGGAATCGTCGCCCAGGATCGGAAACTCCTTCAGCACCAGCCGCACCCTGCCGTCCTGCTTCAGCATCGCCTCCAGCGCCGGCTCCATCTGCTTGCAATAGGGGCAGTGGTAGTCGAAGAACTCGACCACGGTCACGTCGCCCTGGGGATTGCCGAGCACCGCCGAATTGGGATCGTCGTCGAGTGCCTTGCGGTGCGCGGCCAGCACGGCGTCCTGCGCGTCGGCATCGGCCGCCTTGCGCTGCTTCTCCAGCGCCTGCACCGCATCGAGGATGATCTCGGGATGCTTCATCAAGGTGTCGCGCACCACCTGCTCCATGGCGGCGCGCTGGCCGGCATCGAGCGCGGCGGTCCGTTCCGCCGCCTGATGGCGCCAGACGAGCACGGCGATGATGGCGAGCGCGACGGCGCCGGCGACGAGACTGAACAGGCGGAGCTTGGCGGACATCGGACCGGAAGAATGGTTGCTGAGCGTCTCGGCCGCATGATGGCGGCTTGCCCCCGCCGGCACAAGGGCGGCGCGGTCGGGCGCGCGCCTTCACATTGCCGTGAGAATTCTTTCAGGCGCTCCTGACGCGCGCCACCGCCTTCTGCCAGCCGTCGTAGAGCGCGGCGCGGCGTTCGGCCGGCATGGCGGGCTGGAACAGCTTGTCGCGCTGCCATTGCCCGGCGATGGTGTCGAGCGAGCCGTAGAAGCCGGTGGCCAGGCCGGCGAGATAGGCGGCGCCGAGCGCCGTGGTCTCGGTCACCCGCGGCCGCTCGACCGGGAGCTCGAGGATGTCGGCGAGGAATTGCAGCACCCAGTCGTTGACGGTGAGGCCGCCGTCGACGCGCAGCGCCTTCGGCCGGCCGACGCCATCGGCCGCCATGGCGCCGATGAGGTCGCGGGTCTGGTAGCAGACCGCCTCCAGCGCGGCGCGCACGATCTCGCGGATGCCGCTGGCGCGGGTCAGGCCGAGGATGGCGCCGCGCGCCTCGGCGTCCCAATAGGGCGCGCCGAGCCCGGTGAAGGCCGGCACCAGGTAGACGCCGCCGGTATCGTCGATGCTGCGGGCCAGCGCCTCGGTTTCGCCGGCGTCGGCGATCAGCTTCAGCCCGTCGCGCAGCCACTGCACCGCGGCGCCGGCGACAAAGATCGAGCCTTCCAGCGCATAGGTGACCTGGCCGCCGAGCCGCCAGGCCACGGTGGCGAGCAGCCGGTTCTCAGAGGTGATCGCCTGCGCGCCGGTATTGAGTAGCACGAAGCAGCCGGTGCCGTAGGTGCTCTTGATGGTGCCGGGCGCGAAGGCGGCCTGGCCGAAGCTCGCCGCCTGCTGGTCGCCGGCCATGCCGCGGATCGGCAGCGCGGCGCCGAACAGCGCCGGGTCGGTCAGGCCGAAATCGCCGGAGCAGTCGCGCACCTCGGGCAGCAGCGCGGCCGGAATGTCGAGCCGGTCGAGCAGTTCCCGGTCCCAGGCCTGGCGGTGGATGTCGAACAGCATGGTGCGCGCGGCGTTGGATGCGTCGGTCGCGTGCACGCGCCCGCCGGTCAGCCGCCAGAGCAGGAAGCTGTCGATGGTGCCGAAGGCGAGCTCGCCTTTCCGGGCGCGGGCGCGCGCGCCCTCGACATGGTCGAGCAGCCAAGCGAGCTTGGTGGCGGAGAAATAGGGATCGATCAGGAGGCCGGTGCGCGCCTGCACCTTCGGCCCGAAGCCCTCGGCCTTCAGCGTCTCGCAGAGCGGCGCGGTGCGGCGGTCCTGCCAGACGATGGCGTTGGCGAGCGGCCGGCCGGTGCGGCGCTCCCACAGCACCGTCGTCTCGCGCTGGTTGGTGATGCCGACGGCCTCGATGGCGCCGACGCCGACCGTGGCGACGGCGCGGCGGGCGACATCGAGCACGTCGCGCCAGATGCGCTCGGCATCGTGCTCGACCCAGCCCGGCTCAGGGAAAATCTGCGGCAGCTCCGCCTGCGCCGTGCCGCCGGGCGTGCCGTCGGCATCGAACAGGATGGCGCGGCTCGAGGTGGTGCCCTGATCGATGGCCAGGATGCGGCGGTCGCGGCTCATGGGCGTCTCTCCCGGAGAATCTGGTTGGCGCTGGGCTCGTCCGGTTGAGCCAGAAGCCGGCCGCCCGGTCAAGCGTCGTCGCCGCGCCGGCAGGGCGGTCGGCGAAGCTTCCGGAGTCATTTCTTTATCGCCGTAGCTGGGCCCGGCGGGCATCCCGGGACCGCGCCCCACTTGCCTGGACCCCGGCTTTACGCCGGGGTGACGGTGAGAGCGTACGAGGGTGACGGCGATGGCGCGACCACTTCTTCTCTTCGTCATGCCGACGAACGCCGGCATCCAGAAGGGAGCAGCCGTGACGAACGCCGCGCTGGACCCCGGCTTTACGCCGGGGTGACGGGTAGAGGGTTAAGAGGGTGACGGCGATGGCGCGAGCACTTCTTCTCTTCGTCATGCCGGCGGACGCCGGCATCCAGAAGGGAGCAGCCGCGACGAACGCCGCGCTGGACCCCGGCTTTACGCCGGGGTGACGGGAAGAGCGTACGAGGGTGACGGCGGTGGCGCGACCGCTCGTTCTCTTCGTCATGCCGGCGAACGCCGGCATCCAGAAAAGCGCCGGCCCCTGGTCCGGCCCGGCGGCTTCGCTTGAGACTCGGGCGTGCCTTGCGCTATGGTCCGTTTCCGGCGTCGATCCAGGCACATAGCCGGCATGCTTCGCGCGGTGAGCGAGACGTTTTCTTGCAGCATCCTTTGAAGAAAGTTCGGCAAGCGGCGCGGGCGATCGCCGTGCTGGCGGCCTTGGCGGCGGGCGGCGGGCCGGCCGCGGCGGCGACGCCGGTGGCGCCCGAGCCGCCGGTGCCGGCGGTCCCGACCACCGCCGACCAGGTCTATGCCGCGGCGCGGCCGAAGCTGCTGCAGATCCGCACCCTGGTGGCGGCGGCGAACCGACAATCGCTGATCGGTTCGGGCTTCCTGGTGAGCGCCGACGGCCTCGCCATCACCAATTACCACGTGGTGTCGCAGTTCGCGCTGGAGCCGGCGACCTATCGCCTGGAATATATCGCCGCCGACGGCAGCCGCGGCAAGCTCAGCCTGCTGGCGATCGATCTCGCCAACGATCTCGCCGTGGTGCGGCTCGACCGCCAGGGCGAGCCGGCCTTCGCCTTCAACCAGCGCGCGCTCGCCGGCAGCCTGGCCAAGGGCGAGCGGCTCTATTCCATGGGCAATCCGCTCGACCTCGGCTTCACCATCGTCGAAGGCACCTACAACGGCCTGGTGGAGCGCAGCTACAACGACCGCATCCATTTCTCCGGCGCGCTCAATCCCGGCATGAGCGGCGGCCCGGCGGTGACCGCCGACGGCCGCGTCGTCGGCATCAACGTGGCGCGCCAGCTCGGCAGCGAGCTGGTCAGCTTCCTGGTGCCGGCGCGCTTCGCCGCGGCGCTGCTGCAGCGGGCCGAGCGCGGCAGCCCGCCGCCGCCCCAGGAATTCCGCGCGGAGATCGGCCGCCAGCTCACCGCCTGGCAGGCCGGCTTCTTCCAGGCGGTGATCGCGCAGGGCTTCCGCCCGACGCCGATCGGCCCCTACGAGGCGGCGGAAAGCGCCGCGCCCTGGTTCACCTGCTGGGCGCAGACCAACGCCGACGCGATTCCGCCGCCGCGCGCGACGGTCAACACCACCAACTGCTACAGCGAGACCCGGCTGTTCGTCGCCGGCGACCTGAATACCGGCACCATCTCGCTCCAGCATTCCTTCTACCGCAGCGTCGACCTCAACCCGTTCCAGTTCGCCGCCTACCTGTCGCAGCAGAGCCCGCTCGCCGGCTTCACCGGCTGGAGCCAGAAATGGTACACGCCGGAGCGCTGCCACGAGGATTTCCTGGCCGCCGCCGGCGGCGGCCCGCATCCACCGCTCCGCGTCGTCTGGTGCGCGCGCGCCTATCGCGCCTTCGCCGGCCTGTACGACGTGTCGGTGACGGCGGTGACCCAGGACAAGGGCCGCGAGGCGCTGATGTCGCGGTTGAGCCTGCAGGGCATCGCCTACGACAATGCCGTGACCCTGGCGAAACGCTTTCTCGAAGCCGTGCAATGGACGAAGTGATCTGGGTGGAAATCCTGTCGCGCCACGGCGAGGTGCTGGCGCGGCACCGCTGCGCCGGAGCGGACGTGCGCCTCGGCCGCGACTACAGCAACGACGTCATCCTCGACGATCCCAGCGTCGCCGGCCGGCATGTGCGCATCGCCCGCGACGCGCGCGGCCTGCTGATCGCCGAGGCGCTCGCCGGCGCCGGCGGCATCCACGCCGGCAGCGACCGCACGCCGGTCGAGCGGGTCTTTCTCGACGGCGACCGGCCGATCCGCGTCGGCCATACCTATGTGCGCGTGCGCGACGCAACCTATGTCTTCCTGCCGGAGCGCCGAGCGGCGCCGCGCCGCCGCTGGTGGCCGCTCGAAGTCGCGCTCGGCGCCGCCGTGCTCGGCCTTGCCGCGCTCGCCATGTGGCTGGCCGAGACGGCGGAGCCGAAGCCCTATCGCTACGCGCAGCAACTGGTGGTGCTGACCTTCTGCGCCGCCGTCTGGACGACGCTCTGGGCGATCGTGTCGCGCGTCTTCACCGGCCGCGCGCGCTTCGAGCCCAACCTGGTGATCGCGCTCTCCGGCCTGCTCGCCTATGCCCTCTACGGCAGCCTCGTCACCCTGGCCGCCTACGCCTTTTCCTGGAGTACGCTGATCGCCTACCAATATGTCGGCCTGTGGCTGATCCTCGGCGCGGTCTGCTTCGCCCACCTGCGCGAGATCGGGCCGTCGCGGCTCGAGCTGAAGGGCGCCGTGGTCGCCGCGCTGATGGCCGTGGCGCTGCTCATGCAGACGCTCGGCCGCTCGGAATCGTCGAGCGAGGCCTACAGCCAGCCGACCGTGGTGCGCCGGCTGCTGCCGCCGGCCTTCCGCCTGTCGCCGTTGCAGAGCGAAGCCGGCTTCTTCGCCGACGTGGAGCGGCTGAAGGAGCAGCTCGACCGCGCCCGCGCCGAAACGCCGGCCGGCGCGTCGTCGTCCGGCGGCGGATTGGCCGGCCGGCTCAGCGATTGCGCTGGGCCGCGATGCGGCGGTCGGCGGTCGAGATGATGTCGTCGGCGCGCAGCGCGCCGGGCGAGCCGTTCGGGAGCTGGCCGCGGGCGCGGGTGGCGAAGTGCTTGGCATCGGCCGACTGGCCGATCAGCAGGGCGCGTTCGGCCGAGGCGAGGGCGGCCATGCCCGCCTTGCCGTCGCGGTCATAGGCGATGGCGAGCTGGTACCAGACGCCGGGATTGTCGGGATCGTCGCGCGCCGCCTCTTCCAGGTTGTTCTCGGCGATCTTGTAGAGCTTCGGATCCTCGGTCGAGATCTGCGCTTCGCCGAGCTCGTAGCGGATCAGCGGCTCGTTCGGCGCCGCCTTCACCGCCGCGTCGTAGAACGGCACGGATTCGGCGATGCGGCCGTTCTCGAACAGCATCTGGCCCTTGAGCTCGAGGAAATAGGGATCGTTCGGATGCTCGGCCAGCAACTGGTTGATCAGCGCGAGCGCCTTGCCGAGATCGGGAATGCGGTAGTAGGCGATGGCGCGGGCATAGCGCGCGGGCAGCGAATTGTCGCTCTCGGGATAGGCCTGCAGCACGGCGCCGAGCGGTTGCAGGAAGCCGATCAGCTTGGCCCGCATGCGGGCGTGCATCTCGACCCAGGCGGCCGGCGGATTGGCGTGGTAGTAGGGCGACCTCTCGGCCCGCAGACGGAGCGCGTCGACGCGCTCGACGGTGATCGGGTGGTCGACCAGGTAGGGGTCCTGCTGGCCGACCAGGATGTTCTGTTCGGTGCCGATGACCTCCAGGAATTCCAGCAGGCCGCGGCTCGAATCGCCGGCCCGGTCCATGAAGGTCACGGCGGCCTGGTCGGCGCGCGCCTCCTGCTCGCGGCTATAGGCCAGCGCCGAGCGCTCGACCACCTGCTGGCTGCCGAAGATTGCCGCGCTGGCCACGCCGGGGTTGTGCGCGGCCAGCGCGGCGGCGGCGCCGAGCGCCAGGCCGATCAGGTTCTCGGTGAAGAAATTGTCATAGGCATCCTCGCTCCGTGCGAGGTGGCCGCCGGCGATATGGCCGCTTTCGTGGGCGATCACGCCGATCAGCTGCAACGGGCCGGTGGTGCGGACCAGCAGGCCGGTGTTGATGAAGATGTTCTGGCCGTTGGTGGCGAAGGCATTCAACTGCGGATCATTGATCAGGTGGATCTGCACGTCGGCAGGGTTGAGATTGGCGGCACGGAAAATTGGCGTGACAAAAGTGCGGATGGTATGTTCGATTTCGGCGTCGCGAATCAGATCGAAATCGTCGCCGAAGCTTGCCCGCATCGGCAGCAGCACCACAGCCACCGCAGCGATGGCCGCCAGCCTGACAACAGACCTCATGCGATTGCGCAAACCAACACCTCCGGCGCCACCGTCTCAAGGTAGGGAGGGGCGGCAGTTCCGTCAATTATGCCGCGGCCTGGCCGGCCTCGGCCTGATCCTTGCACTGGCGGCCTGCGGCGACAGCGGCAGCAGCGTCGGATCCGTGTTCAATTTCAGCGATGTCGGCGATCTCAAGGGCTTCGTCGGCGGAGTGGTTTCGGACGAGCCGCAGGCCACCCTGATCGGCCGCGACGTCCTGGCGCACGGCGGCACCGCCGCCGATGCCGCGGCGGCGATGTATTTCGCCCTGGCCGTGACCTATCCCGGCGCCGCCTCGCTCGGCGGCGGCGGCGCCTGCGTGGTCTACGACCGCACCCTCAACAAGGGCTATGCGCTCGACTTCGAGCCGAAGCGCGCGGCGCGGCCGGGCGCCGTGGCGGTGCCGGGCAACGTGCGCGGCATGATGGCGCTGCAATCGCGCTTCGGCCGGCTGCGCTGGGGCCAGATCCTGGCGCCGGCCGAATCGCTCGCCACCATCGGCCATCCGCTGTCGCGGGCCACCGCGCGCGAGCTCGCCGTGCTCGGGCCGGAACTGCTGCGCGACCCCGGGCTTGC
>DATKQA010000668.1:0-3972 GCA_035523835.1 Candidatus Sulfotelmatobacter sp. | reverse complement strand
ACGCTCGTGCCCGGCGGCCTGACCCTGGAACAGATCGACGCGCTGACCTGAGCGGGCCGGTCAGTCGAGCAGGATTTCCCGCGGCAGGGCGTCCGGCGGCAGGGCGAACAGTTCCTGCGGTTCGCGCACGCCGCGCAGCACGTGGAAGCCGAGCGATTCGAGGCCGATGCCGCTGGCATGTTCCTTGAAGCTGGCGGTCGCCAGGAGCGGCCGTTCGAGCCGCGGGCACATGGCCTCGACCCGCGCCACCTCGTTCACCGCGCGGCCGATGACGGTGAAGTCGAGCCGGTCGGAGCCGCCGATGTTGCCGTACATCACGTCGCCGACATGCAGCCCGATGCCGGCGCGCAGCGGCATGAAATCGAACTCCGCCCGCCGCCGGTTCAACTCGACCAGGCCGCCGAGCGCCGCCAGCGCCGCGCGCATCGCCTGGCGCGGCGCCCGGCTGCGGTCCTCTTCCGCGGTCTCGAAAATCGCCAGCATGCCGTCGCCGATGAACTTCAGCACCTCGCCGCCATGCTCGTGCACGGCCCGGGTCATGCACTCGAAATAGTCGTCGAGGGTGGAGATGAGCTGGTGCGGCGACAGGCGGTCGGCGAGCGCGGTCGAGCCGCGCATGTCGGAATACCAGATCGCGGCGTGGATATTGGCGCCTTCGCCCCGCTGGACCACGCCGGCCAGCACCTTGCGCGCGGCATTGTGGCCGAGATAGGTGGTGAGCAGGCTCTCCGACATGCGGTAGGCGGCATCGAGGTCGAGGCGAAGCTCGACCAGCGGCAGCAGGTCCCAGAGCAGCGCCAGTTGCCTGGTGGTGAAGCCGCCCGGCCGGTCGGTCGCCCAGGAGATGAAGCCGAAACGTTCGTTGCTGAAATGCATGGGCATGGCCACGTAGTCGCTCATGCCCATGTCCTTCAGCTCGCGCAGGATCGGGAAATCGAGCTGCGGCTCGGCCAGGTCGAGCCGCCGGCGCACCGCCTCGGCGCCCTGCAGCAGCAGCACGATCGGGCTGTTCAGGAAGCCCGGCTGCTCGGTCGCGCCGTGCTGGCGGGCGATCTCCTCCACGCCCTTGTCGCGCACCCAGTTGTAGGTCAGGGCCCAGACCTGGGGGTGCGAGGCCGGCACGCTGCAGCCGAGCCGGACCAGCGGCACGCCCTCGGCGTTAAGTCGTTCACAAAGCTCGCGAATAAATTCCGCACCGCCGCGGGCGCGCTTGCGATCCAGCAACCAGGCCGCGGTCGGACTGGCGCTCCAGTCCGGCGCTGCCGGCGCCAGAGCGCCCGGCTCGCGCAAGCCTACTTTATGGTTACTATAATCCGGCATCGGTTTCCCGCTGGTGTGCTTGAACCTATATAGGTACGCCGCGCTTGATATTAGTCGTGATTCTCACCATGTTGGTCGGGAATTCAGCATATTCGCGGGAGCCGCTCCCATGTTCATCCAGACCGAACCGACCCCCAATCCGGCGACGCTCAAGTTCCTGCCGGGGCGCGAGGTGATGGCCGAAGGCACGACCGACTTCGCCGATGCGGCGAAGGCGGCGCGCTCGCCGTTGGCGCGCCGGCTGTTCGAGGTCGATGGCGTGACGCGGGTGTTCTTCGGCAACGACTTCGTCACCGTGACCAAGGCCGAAGGCACGGAATGGCACCACATGAAACCGGCCATTCTCGGCGCCATCATGGAACATTTCACCTCGGGCGCGCCGCTGCTCAGCGAAATCGCCGCCGATGGCGATGAGGATTATTCCGAGGCCGACGCCGAGATCGTCAGCACCATCAAGGAACTGATCGAGACGCGCGTGCGCCCGGCGGTGGCGCAGGACGGCGGCGACATCATCTTCCAGGGCTATGCCGACGGCGTGGTGATGCTGCACATGCAGGGCTCCTGCTCCGGCTGCCCGAGTTCGACGGCGACCTTGAAGATGGGCATCGAGAACATGCTCAAGCACTATGTGCCCGAAGTGATCGAGGTGCGCGCCGTCTGAAATCGGCCGCTCGTCACCGGTTACCATGCGGCGCCGCCGTCGGTCGGCGCCGCATTTTCGTTCTCACCCGTGCGGCCGCCGGCATCGCGCCGGCCGCGCCATCCAGCCGAAGGAGTAGAGCGTGCCCGAGATTCTGAGCGACGCCGGCCTTGACCTCATCTTCCGCAACGGGCGCTCGCACAACGTCTGGCTCGACAAGCCGGTGAACGACGTGCTGTTGCAGGCGCTGCACGAGCTGTTGAAGATGGGCCCGACCTCGGCCAATTCCAGCCCGGCGCGCTTCCTGTTCATCAGGTCGCCGGAGGCCAAGCTGCGGCTGGCGCCGGCGCTGTCCGACACCAACCGGCCCAAGGTCATGCAGGCGCCGGTCACCGCCATCATCGGCTATGACCTGGATTTCTTCGAGCAACTGCCGCGGCTCTTTCCGCACAATCCGGACGCCAAGAACTGGTTCACCGATGCGAAGCTCGCGGAGACGACGGCGTTTCGCAACGGCACCTTGCAGGGCGCCTATCTGATCATCGCCGCACGCGCGCTCGGCCTCGATTGCGGGCCGATGTCCGGCTTCGACAACGCGGCGGTCGACGCGGCCTTCTTCGCCGGCACGCGGATCAAGTCGAACTTTCTCTGCAGTCTCGGCTACGGCGATCAGGGCAAGCTGTTCCCGCGCAACCCGCGCCTGTCCTTCGACGACGCCTGCAAGATATTGTGAGTCGACGCTACATCATGGCCGTCGCCGCGGCCGAATCCGATAGCAGCGGGAAGCGGCGGCTGTTGAAGAGCTGGTAGTGCCACCATTCGTTCCGGTAGAAGTCCCAGCCGGCGGCAGTCATCAGGCCGAGCAGGACGGCGCGATTGCGCTGCGCCGCCGCGGCGATGGCGGTGTTGCCGTGGTGCGAGAGCGGCGTGAAGGCATCGAAGTCGGTGCCCATGTCGAGCGCTGCGCCGCCGGCTTCGAGCAGCGTGAGGTCGACCGCCGCGCCGCGCGAATGCGGCGAGCCGCGGCGGGGGTCGGCGAGGAAATCCGGATCGGGCGTATGCCGCCACAATTTCCACTGCGCCTCGGTCGGCCGGAAGGCATCGAATATCTTCAGGCGGTAGCCGATCTCGCGGGCCAGCACGACCGCCGCCTGCAGCCGCTCCGCCGCTTCCGGGTTGAGCCAGCAGGCGGCGCGGGCATAGACCGGCGCGCCGGTGAAGTTGCGCGTCGTCGCATAGGCAAGGTCGAGTTCGACGTCGAAGGCGGGTTTGCCGATTTCGGTAAGCAGCATGGCGAGGTGGGAAAATCGCTGACGGCGGGGCGCGGCGCCAGCATAGCATGGGTAGCATGGCGGGCGCGGCCGGTGCGATGAGGATCCTGGCCTTCGATACGGCGCTCGGCGCTTGCTCGGTGGCGCTGGTCGAGCACGGCGCCGTGCTGGCCGGCGAGCAGCGGTTGCAGCGCCAGGGCCAGGCGGAGAGCCTGCTGCCGCTCATCGAGCGTGTCCTCGGCGCCGCCGGCCGATCCTATGGCGAGCTCGACCTGATCGCGGTGACCGTCGGTCCCGGCACCTTCACCGGGTTGCGCATCGGACTTGCCGCGGCACGCGGTCTCAGCCTGGCCTCTGGCGTGCCGCTGGCCGGCGTCACCACCTTGGAAGCGCTGGCCGAAGGCGTGCCGGCCGATGCGCGCGCCGGCCGCACCGTCCTCTCTGCCATCGATGCCCGGCGCGGCGAGGTCTATGCGCAGGCATTTGCCGCGGCGCCGCTCGGCCCGCCGCAATTGCTGGACCGGGCGGCGGCCGCCCGTCTGGCGCCGCCCGGTCCCGTCGCCCTGGTCGGCAGCGGCTCGCCCCTGCTGGCGGCCTTGCTCGGGGAGCGCGACCTGATCGCGGCGGGTGGACCGGACAATCCGGCGCCGGCGGCGATCGCCGCGCTGGCCGCACGCCGCGGCCTGCCGTCCCGGGATGCGTCGCCGCCCGTGCCGCTCTACCTGCGGGCACCCGACGCCA
>DATKQA010000667.1:0-3990 GCA_035523835.1 Candidatus Sulfotelmatobacter sp. | reverse complement strand
GGCGGCGCTCAATCTCGGCGTGGCGCTGCAGGAGAGCGGCGAACTCGAGGCGGCGCTCGACGCGTACGGCCAAGCGCTGCGGCTGCGGCCGGAGTCCTTCGGCCGCATCGCGCAGGCACTGGTCGCGGCGCCGGCCGGGACGCTATTCCTC
Organism: Candidatus Sulfotelmatobacter sp.; assembly: GCA_035523835.1. GTDB lineage: Bacteria > Pseudomonadota > Alphaproteobacteria > Ferrovibrionales > Ferrovibrionaceae > DASQHM01. The sequence continues at coordinate 3,839 of DATKQA010000667.1, read as the reverse complement.
GATCTCGGGCGGCTCCGCGGCGAGCTCCTGCGCCGCGCCTGACCGCCGCGCGCGGAAGCGGCGGCGATAGGTGCCGGGCGTGCGCAGCACCGCATCGCCGGTGCGGTCATAGGCGGCGCTCGCCTCGGCATCGAATGTCGCGAGTTCCAGATGCAGCGGCGCGCGCGGCACCGGGAAGCATTGCGCGACCGGCGTGCCGCGCGGCAGCACGCCGTCGAAATCCCGGTCGGTCCAGACCGCCGGAAACAGGATGCCGATGTCGTGGAACCGGTCGGCATCCACGAGGCCGCTCAGCAGTCGGAACGGCAAGTCGGTGCGGTTCACCGGATGCGTCGCGAACAGCGACCAGCCGGATTCGAGTTCCACCGTCCAGAAGCTGTTGAACTTGACCAGCGCGCGATCGGGCTGGTGCAGCGGCGTGCCTTCGACCTGCGCCGGGACGTGGAAGCTGACCGGCGAGCGCGGATGCATCGCCGCGGCGAGCGGCGGCAGGCGCCAGTCCCAGGACAATTGTCCGTCGCGCACGGTCACGTCGCAGGGCAGCGGCATGACGAAGCCGTAGGCCATGGCATCGACGAAGGGCGGGCATTGCTTGACCGTGCGCACCTCCGCGCCATGCGTCGCGGAGAACGCCGCGCGCGGCATGCGGCGCAGCCAGTCGGGCAGCGCCGCGCGCGCCGGCACCGGCGGCGGCAGCAGATCGCGCAATGCCGGATCGCAGCGGAAGACGATGCGCATCAGTGATGCGCACTAGTCCGGGGCGACACCCGGCGCGTGCCGCGCCTGCGCCACCGCCTGCTGCCAACCGCGATAGCGCGAATCGCGCTCGCTCTCCGGCATGCGCGGGGTGAAGGCGCGCGCGCGCGACCACGTCTCGGCGAAGCGCTCCGGCGGCGGATAGAGTCCGGCATCGAGCCCGGCGAGATACGCGGCGCCGAGCGCGGTCGTCTCCAGGCAGGTCGGCCGGTCCACGGTCAGCCCGAGCGTGTCGGCGAGGAACTGCAGCGTCCAGTCGCTCGCGGTCATGCCGCCATCGACGCGCAGCACCCTCTCCGCACCGCTCCAGCGTCCGCCGAGATCAGCCGCCATGCAGTCGAGCAGGTCGCGCGTCTGGTAGGCGACGCTTTCCAGCGCCGCGCGCGCCAGCTCGCGCCGCGTCGTGGCGCGGGTGATGCCGGTGACGGTGGCGCGCGCATGGCTGTCCCAGTGCGGCGCCCCAAGGCCGGTGAAGGCGGGCACCAGATAGACGCGCTGCGCCGGATCGGCCGCGGCCGCCAGATCGCCGCTCTCCGCCGCGGTCGCGATGATACCGAGTCCGTCGCGCAGCCATTGCACGGCGCTGCCGGCGGAGAAGATCGAGCCCTCCAGCGCGTAGAGCCGCCGCCCGCCGAGCTGCACGCCGATCGTGGTCACCAGCCGGTGCTGCGAGGCGACCGGTGCCTCACCGGTGTTGAGCAGAATGAAGCCGCCGGTGCCGTACGTCGCCTTGACCATGCCGGGGCGGAAACAGGCCTGGCCGACCAGCGCTGCCTGCTGGTCGCCGGCAACGCCGCGGATCGGAATCGCCGCGCCGAACAGATCGGGATGCGTGGTGCCGAAATCGCCGGCGCTGTCGCGGATCGCCGGCAGCATGGCGCGCGGGACGCCGAACAGCGCCAGCATCTCGTCGTCCCACGTTGCGTCGGCGATGTTGCACAACAGCGTGCGCGAGGCGTTGGTTGCGTCGGTCGCGTGCACCGCGCCGCCGGTCAGGCGCCAGAGCAGGAAGGTGTCGACCGTGCCGAAGGCGAGCGCGCCCGCGTCCGCCTGCGCCCGCGCACCCCGCACCCGGTCGAGGATCCAGCCGATCTTGGTCGCGGAGAAATACGGATCGAGCCGCAGCCCGGTGCGCTCGGCGACGCGAGGGCCGTGGCCGGCCGCTTCCAGCGCCTCACAGGCCGCGGCGGTGCGGCGGTCCTGCCAGACGATGGCATTGTGGATCGGGCGACCGGTGGCGCGATCCCAGACCAGCACCGTCTCGCGCTGGTTGGCGATGCCGATGGCGGCGATCGCGTCGGCGCCGAGGCCGGCGCGTGACAGCGCCTCCCGCGCCGTCACCAGCGTGCTCTGCCAGATCGCCTCGGGGTCGTGCTCCACCCAGCCCGAGGCGGGGAAGAGCTGCGGGAATTCCTGCTGCGCCGTCGCGACCGGCGACAGGGCGCGATCGAACACGATCGCCCGGCTGGAGGTCGTGCCCTGGTCGATGACGAGAATATGCGCCTGCATCGAAACCCACACTCACGGCGGCGGCAAGGAGGGAGGCCGAAGCCTCCCTCCAAGCCCCAGGAGTTCAGCTCCGCTTCGGCGGCGTCGCCGGCCAGCTCTTGATCAGCTCGTCGTAATCGACGGTCTGCCCCGGCGGCTTCTCGTTGGCAAGCTTGCGTTGCGGCGCCAGGTTGCCGTCCTTCTCCGCCTTGGCAATCCAGTATTCCGCCGGCATCGGCTTGTTCATCAGCGGACCGAGATCGCCCTGCACGCCCGAGCGCTGCAGCCGCGCCATGATCGCGTCCTGGTCGCGCGCCAGCCCGTCCATCGCCTGCTGCGGCGTCACCTGGCCGGAGATGGCGTTGGAGACGTTCTGCCACCAGACCTGCGCCATCTTGCCGTAGTCCGGCACGTTGACGCCGGTCGGCGTCCACTCCTTGCGCGCCGGGCTGCGATAGAACTCGACCAGGCCGCCGCATTTCGGCGCGAGGGCAGTCAGCGCCGGGTGCCAGATATCGCTCTCGCGGATCAGGTGCAGCGAGACCACCGCCTTGCGCAGCGTGACCGACTTCGCGGTGCAGAACTGCGCATAGAGCCATCCCGCCTTGATGTGCTCCATCGGCGCGTATTTCAGCATCGTCCAGCAGCCGCAATCCTGGTAGCCGAGCTTCATGCCCTCCTTCCAGTAGGCACCGTGCGGGCTTGGTGCCATGCGCCATTTTGGCGTGCCGTCCGCGTTCATCACCGGCAGGCCGGGCTTGGTCAGCGCGTCGGTGAAGGCCGAGTACCAGAAGATCTGCTGCGCGATGTGGCCCTGGCCCGGCACCGGCCCGGCTTCCAGGAAGTCCATGCCGGCGGCCTCGGGCGGCGCATATTTCTTCAGCCACTCGACATATTTGGTCAGCGCGTAGACCGCCGCCGGGCCGTTGGCGTCGCCGCCGCGGGTGATCGAGGAGCCGCGCGGCCGGTTGTCCTCCAGCCGGATGCCCCATTCATCGACCGGGCGCCCGTTGGGCAGGCCGCGATCGCCGGAGCCGGCCATGGACAGCCAGGCATCGGTGAAGCGCCAGCCGAGCGACGGATCCTTCTTGCCGTAATCCATGTGGCCGTAGACGCGCTGGCCGTCGATCTCCTTCACCGTGTTGGTGAAGAAGTCGGCGATGTCCTCATAGGCCGACCAGTTGACCGGCACGCCGAGATCGTAGCCGAACTGCTTCTTGAACGCCGCCTGCAGCTCCGGCCGCTTGAACCAGTCGTAGCGGAACCAGTAGAGGTTGGCGAATTGCTGGTCGGGCAGCTGGTACAGCTTGCCGTCGGTGAAGGTGCCGAACGAGAGGCCGATGAAGTCCTCGAGATCGAGGCCCGGATTGGTGACGTCCTTGCCTTCGTTGGCCATGAAATCGGTGAGCGAGCCGCCGACGATGTCGTGATAGCGCGGATGCGTGCCGATGAAGTCGGAATCGTTCATCCAGAAATCGTAGATCGGGCGGCCGGACTGAATTTCGACTTCGATCTTGTCGACGATCAGGCCCTCGTCCATCATTTCGTGGTTGACCTGGATGCCGGTGATTTCGGCAAACGCTTTGGTCAACGTC
>DATKQA010000666.1:0-2355 GCA_035523835.1 Candidatus Sulfotelmatobacter sp. | reverse complement strand
CGGCGCCTGCCTCGGAGCCGGTCCGCGTCGTGCCGGCGGCTCCTGGGCGGAGCCCGAGACTCCCGCTTGAGCACCGCGCACAATCGCCGTCTCCCGTCCCCGCCCCGGCGGAGAATGCGAGCCCCACGCCAGCGCCCGCCGATGCCGGCCCGATCATCCTTCCGACCGAGCCGGTGATCGAGCTGCCGGTCGCCATCCTGCACACGGGCGCATGTCGCGCGCGGCAGTCGGGTAGCGGGGATCTGCCGCCGATCCTCGCCCGCTCCATCGCGGCGGAGGGCGTGCGCCAGCCGATCCTGGTGCGCCGGCTCGCCGGCCCGTCGGAGGCCTTCGAGGTCGTCGTCGGCGAGCGGCGCCGCGCGGCGGCGGAGCGCGCCGGCCAGGCAAGTCTGCCGGCGGTGGTGGTCACCGCCGATGATGCGGAGGCGCTGACCCTGTCGCTGCGCGAGAATCTCGGCCGCGCCGACTTCCCGCCGCTCGACGAGGCGCGCGCCTATCTGCGCCTCCTCACCGAATATCGGGTGAGCCCTACCCTTCTCGCCGGGCGTCTCGACCGCGAGCGCGCCCACCTGGCGCTCACCCTCCGGCTCCTCGGCCTGCCGGCGCGGGTGCGCCAGCATCTCGACGGCGGCCAGCTCGGCGCCGCCGATGCGCTGGCGCTGCTCGACGCCACCGATCCCGAGGCGCTCGCCGAGCGGCTGTTGCGCGGCGGCGCCCGCCGTTTCCAGGAGCCGCTTCCGCCGAAATGAGCGGGCCCACCGCCGAAGGGGGTGCCCGATTCGGCGCAGCAGGGACCGACAATCTTAACGAATTGGGCGCACATCATTAGGGGAGGCGCCCATGGGGGCGACCGCCGGCGCGCGGGATCGCGCCATCAACTCCGACTTTGATTGGCAAGCGAATCAGCGCAACCTACACTCGCGAATCTTCGCAGCGCGTGGCAGCGATGAGCGGACATCAGAGCCGGAGATGGGCATCTCCGGAGAGCGCAGCATCGAGGTTTGCCGCTCCCGTCGGGTCGCCTGCGCGCTCGGCGCAGATGGTCGCGCGCACTTGGCGCATGCTGGAGCTGACGCCCGATCTGCGCCAGGCGGTCGAGGCCGCCGCCAAGGCCGCCGGGCTGGAGCCTGAGGCGTGGCTCGCCCGAGCGATCCGCAAGGCGGCGCTCCATCCCCTTCCCTCGACCGAGACCGCCGCCCCGAAGCCGGCCGGCAGCCAGGACGCGCGCTCGCTGTCGGCTCTGGTGGCCGCGGCTTTCGAGGCACCGGCCGAGCGGGTCGCGGAGACCAGGCCCCATACCGAGCCGCCGCCGCCGGTGCCGGAGCCGCCATCCCTCGTCAGCGCCACCGCCGGCGAGACCCACATCGCGCGGCTGCCTGCCCTCTATACGCCGCCGCCGACGCGGCGCCGGATGCGGACCATGGTGGCGCTCGCCGCCCTTCTGCTGGCGACCGCCGCCGGCGGCGGGGTCTTCTATCTCTTCGACGGCGACGGCGCGTCGGCTGGGCCGCCGGCGCTCATCGTCGCGCTGCCGCCAACGGCGGGCGCCGCGCCGAGCGTGCCCCTGCCCGTCGCCAGCAGCAGCGGCGCAGCCGTGCAGCCGGTGGTCGCCGAGGTCACGCCGCCGACGCCGGCCAATCCCGCAGTGGAGGATTTCGCTCTCGGCATCCGCTACGCCTTCGGCACCGGCGTCGCCAAGGACTACGTCAAGGCCGCCGAGCTCTTCCAGAAGGCCGCCGGACAAGGCCTGGCGGATGCCCAGTACAATCTCGCCGCGCTCTATGAGCGCGGCCTCGGCGTGCCCAAGGACCCCATGCGCGCTGCCACCTGGTATCGCTTCGCGGCGAAGCAGAACCATCCGGCGGCAGAGCTCAGCCTCGGCCTCGCCTATGCCAACGGCGCCGGCGTGACCCGCGACTATGCGGAAGCCGCGCGCTGGTTCCGCGCCGCCGCCACCCAGGGCGTGGTGACCGCGCAGTACAATCTTGGCGCGCTCTACGCCGACGGCCGCGGCGTGCCGCAATCGGCCGCCGAGGCCTATGCGCTCTTCAGCCTTGCCGCCGACGCCGGCGATTCCGATGCGCGCCACCAGATGCGCCGGCTCGCCGAGCGGATGTCGCCGAAGGATCTGCGGGAGGCCCGCGTCCGCTCGGCGGAGCTCGCCGACGCCATGGTGCATCAGGAAGGCGCCGACGGCTCGGGCACCGCCACCCCTGCCGCCAGCCGGCCCTGAAGGCCGCGCCGCGCGACAGCGACGGCTGGTGAGAGGGCTCGCGTCCCACAATCCTGGGATGCATACAACCGCCTGAATTCACGTCATTTTAACCAAGTTGCGGCACCGTCGGGATCCTGCCG
>DATKQA010000665.1:0-4874 GCA_035523835.1 Candidatus Sulfotelmatobacter sp. | reverse complement strand
CTGAAGCCCGGTGATGTCGCGCTGCTGGAGAACACCCGCTTCCATGCCGAGGAGGAGAAGAACGATCCCGGCATGGCGAAGGAAATGGCGGCACTCGGCGATCTCTATGTCAACGACGCCTTCTCCTGCGCCCATCGCGCGCATGTCTCCACCGAGGCGCTGGCGCATCTGCTGCCGGCCGCCGCCGGCCGCAACATGGAAGTGGAGCTGCGCCACCTGGAAGCGGCGCTCGACAAGCCGGACCGGCCGCTCGCGGCGCTGATCGGCGGCGCCAAGGTTTCCACCAAGCTCGAACTGCTCGGCAACCTGATCGGCCGCGTCGACCGGCTGATCATCGGCGGCGGCATGGCCAACACCTTCCTGTTCGCGCAAGGGCGCGAGGTGGGCCGGAGCCTGTGCGAGCGCGACCTGGCCGACACCGCGCGCGACATCCTGGCCAAGGCGGCCGTCACCGGCTGCACCGTGGCGCTGCCCGACGACGTGGTCGAGGCGCACGAATTCCGCGCCGGCGCGCCGAGCAAGGTGGTGCCGAACGACCGCGTGGCCACCGACCAGATGATCCTCGATATCGGCCCGGTCGCCGCCGCGCGCCTCGGCACGCTGCTCTCCGATTGCCGCACCCTGGTCTGGAACGGCCCGCTCGGCGCCTTCGAAACGCCGCCGTTCGACGCCGGCACGGTGACCGTGGCGCGTACCGCCGCGGCGCTGACCGCGGCCGGGCGGCTGCTCTCGGTCGCCGGCGGCGGCGACACGGTGGCGGCGCTCCGCCACGCCGGCGTCGCCGACGAATTCTCCTATGTCTCCACCGCCGGCGGCGCCTTCCTCGAATGGCTCGAAGGCAAGGAACTGCCGGGCGTGAAGGCGCTCGAAACCGCCTAGATGCGGCACGCCGTGTGACGCCCCATGGTCACGCCCGGTGCCGTTGCCAAGCCCCCGGCCTTGCGATATTCAGGTCGCGGCGCCGTCCGGCCCCGCGTGATCCCGCCCGAAGAGGTTCGCCGATGAAGCTCACCCGCAAGGTTCGCGAAATCCTGTCCTGGTACGAGAGCGACAATCCCGGCACCAAGACCAACCTCGCGCGCATCCTGATGCAGGGCAAGCTCGGCGGCACCGGCAAGCTCGTCATCCTGCCGGTCGACCAGGGCTTCGAGCACGGCCCGGCGCGCTCCTTCGCGCCCAACCCGGCGGCCTATGATCCGCACTATCATTTCCAGATGGCGACCGAGGCCGGGCTTTCCGCCTATGCCAGCGTGCTCGGCATGCTGGAGCAGGGCGCCGACAGCTTCGCCGGCCAGGTGCCGCTGATCCTGAAGCTGAACTCGGCCAATTCGCTGTCGCGCGAGAAGGCGGCGCCGACCCAGGCGATGACCGCGTCGGTGCGCGATGCGCTGCGGCTCGGCTGCGCCGCGGTCGGCTTCACCATCTATCCCGGCTCGGACGCCGCCTACGACATGATGGAGGAGGTGCGCGCGCTGGCCGAGGAGGCGCGCGCCCATGGCCTCGCCGTGGTGATCTGGTCCTATCCGCGCGGCGGCGATCTCTCCAAGGACGGCGAGACGGCGATCGACGTCGTCGCCTATGCCGCGCACATGGCGGCGCTGATGGGCGCCAACATCATCAAGGTGAAGCTGCCGAGCGCACATATCGAGCAGGCCGAGGCCAAGAAGGTCTACGAGGCGCAGAAGATCGACATCTCGACCCAGGCGAAGCGCGTCGCGCATGTCATGCAGGCCTGCTTCGCCGGCAAGCGCATCGTCGTCTTCTCTGGCGGCGCGGCCAAGGGCGAGGATTCCGTCTACGACGATGCCCGCGCCATCCGCGACGGCGGCGGCAACGGCTCCATCATCGGCCGCAACACCTTCCAGCGACCGCAGAGCGCGGCGCACGAGATGCTGGAGACCCTGATCAAGATCTACAAGGGCGGCGAATAGTCCTGAGCGCCTGCCGCCTCTATCTGATCACGCCGCCGGCCTTCGAGCCGGCCACCTTCGCCGATGCGCTCGCCCGCGCGCTCGATGCCGGCGATGTCGCCGCGCTGCAACTTCGCCTGAAGGATGCGCCCGACGATGCGGTGAAGCGCGCCGCCGAAAGGCTGCTGCCGGCCGCGCACGCGCGCGATGTCGCCTTCATCGTCAACGACCGGCCCGACCTCGCCAAGGCGGTCGGCGCCGACGGCGTGCACATCGGCCAGGAGGACGCCGACTATGCCACGGCGCGAAAGCTGCTCGGCAAGGACGCCATCGTCGGCGTCACCTGCCACGCCTCGCGCCATCTCGCCATGGAGGCGGCCGAGGCCGGTGCCGACTATGTCGCCTTCGGCAGCTTCTTCCCGACCGGCACCAAGCAGGCGAAGGCCAGCGTCGGCATCGACATCCTGGAATGGTGGAGCGAGATTTTCGAGATACCCTCGGTCGCCATCGGCGGCATCACCGCGGAGAATTGTGAACCGCTGGTCGCCGCCGGCGCCGATTTCCTCGCCGTCGTCGCCGGCGTCTGGCAGCATCCGGCGGGGCCGGACGCGGCGGTGCGCGCCTTCAACGCCGCAATTGCCAAGGCCGGCATCGCCTGATACGGTCCGCCGCCTTCGCCCCAAGCCAACAATCCGGCAGTTTTCATGGCGCTTCGTTCCGCCCTCGTCAATGTCATGGCTCAGGCGGCGAAACGCGCCGCCCGCGGCCTCGTGCATGACTTCGGCGAGGTCGAGCAACTGCAGGTATCGAAGAAGGGGCCGGCGGATTTCGTCTCCAACGCCGATCTCAAGGCCGAGCGGGTGCTGCGTCAGGAACTCGGCAAGGCGCGGCCCGACTGGGGCTTCCTGCTGGAGGAGAGCGGCGCCATCGCCGGCAAGGACGCCGAGCATCGCTGGGTGGTCGATCCGCTCGACGGCACGCTCAACTTCCTGCACGGGATTCCGCATTTCGCCATCACCATCGCCGCCGAGAGGCGCGAGGAGCCGGTCGCCGGCATCGTCTACGATCCGATTCGCGACGAGCTGTTCTGGGCCGAGAAGGGCCAGGGCGCCTATCTGAACGAGCGGCGGCTGCGCGTCTCCGGCCGCAAGCGACTCGAGGATGCGGTGGTCGCCACCTGCCTGCCGCGGCCGGGCGAGGAGCGCCAGCGGCGCGGCCTCGCCGAGCTTGCCGTGGTGATGCCGGAGGTGGCGGAAGTCCGCCGCTTCGGCTCCGCCGCGCTCGACCTCGCCTATACGGCGGCGGGCCGCTACGACGCCTATTGGGAATGGAGCCTCAAGCGCTGGGACATATCCGCCGGCGTGCTGCTGATGCGCGAGGCCGGCGGCCTGGTCAGCGAGATCGACGGCGGCCATAAGGTCTTGGAAACTGGCAATGTTCTCGCCGCCAACGACGTCCTGCACGAGCCCATGCGGCGGCTTCTGGCGCGGGCGCGCAAAGCGGGCGTGAAAACATAGACGCCCGCCGCGCCGATCAGCTAATGTCTGCTGGGATTTCGTCCAGCGCGGCCGGCCCGACGCAGGCTCGCCGAGCGGCGGCGGCGACGCCGCCACGTGCGCCGGCCGCCGTGATGCCCGGTCCTGAAAGCACCGAGCAGAATGGATGGCACTCAAGGGAGAACGACGCCTCGTGATGCGATCGCAGCCAGCCCCCCTCGCCCTCTCGCTCGCTGCCGCCCTTGCCCTGCTGGCGCTGGCGTTGCGGCCGGTGGCGGCGCAAGTGGTGATCGGCAACGGCGGCGGCCCGGAGGTGCAGGTCAATCTCGGCGTGCTCGACCACCTGCCGCCGAGCGGACCGGTTCACGGTCGCAAGGTTGCCCATTTGAAGCGGCCGGGTAGCGCGGCCAAGTCGGCGCACGCCAAGGCGCCGGCCAGGCACAGGACGGCGAGCAAGTCGAAGGCGGCCCCGCACAAGCAGGTGGCGAACGCCCCGAAGCTGCACCCGGTGGAGGCGCCGGCGGCAACGCCGAGGGCCGCGCCGGCGGCAACGCCGAAGGCCGCGGCGGCGGCGCCCAAGACCGCGGCGGCGAAGCCGGCAGCAGCCAGCAAGCCAGCGTCCGTGCCCGTGGCCAAGGCCGAAGCCGTCGCGCCGCCGTCGCCGCCGGCGAAGATCGAGACCGCCGCGCTCCCGCCAGCGGTGCAGCAGGTGACGACGCCGACCGCCGCCAAGATGCCGGCGCCGAATGTCTCTGCCGATTCGACGCCGTCGTTGCCGGCGGCCGAACCGCCGCCACAGGCAAGGCAGGCCGCCGTCGATCCGACGCCGGCCGCCGCTCCGCCGCCGGAGCCGGCCGCCCCGGCGAAGCCCGCCGCCGCGGCGGAGGCGCCCGCGCCGGCCGTGCGGCCGCAGCCCGCCGCCGCATCCGGCATCGTCGCCGGCGGTCTCCTCGGCGCCAGCGTCAGCGAACCGAGCGCCGGGCCCGGGCCCGGCGTCGTCAACGTGCCGATGCGCCCGACGCCTGCCGTGCCGCGCGAGCGCCAGCAGGTCGCGGCGCTCAACCCCGCCTCGACCGCGACCCAGGGCCCCAACGGGCTGCGCATCAGCTTCACCGGCAGCAGTGCCGAGCTTTCGCCGGCGGTCGAGGCCGAGCTCTCGGAGGTCGCGCGGATGCTGGCCGGCAACAGCGACCGCATCATGTTGAGCGGCTACGCCAGCGGCAGCGCCGCCAGCGGCGCTCGGCGGGTGGCGCTGAGCCGCGTCCTGGCGGTGCGCGCCTATCTGGTCGAGAAGGGCGTGCAGCAGCCGCGCATCGACGTCCGCGCCGTCGGCACGCCGACCGACGGCGGATCGCCCGAGCGGGTCGATATTGCCAAGATCGGCCACTGAGCCGCAGCGCCGGCAACCGTGACGCGCCGCCATGGCGCGGCCACAATTTCTCGGCAATAAGCCACCTCGCAGAGTCGC
>DATKQA010000664.1:0-9683 GCA_035523835.1 Candidatus Sulfotelmatobacter sp. | reverse complement strand
AACCTCGCTGTTGAAGCTGCTCTATCTCGCCCGCCGCCCCTCGCGCGGGCTGATCACCATGTTCAACCACGATCTCTCGACCACGCCGCGCGACAAGCTGCCCGACCTGCGCCGGCGCATCGGCGTGGTGTTCCAGGATTTCCGCCTGCTCGATCACCTGAGCGCGCTCGACAACGTGGCGCTGCCGCTGCGCATCGCCGGCGCCAACGAAGCCCAGGTGGTCGAGCACGTCACCGAACTCCTGCAATGGGTCGGCCTGCACGACCAGATCCATGCCCGGCCGCCGACCCTTTCCGGCGGCGAGAAGCAGCGCGTGGCCATTGCGCGCGCGGTGATCGGCCATCCGCAGTTGCTGCTCGCCGACGAGCCGACCGGCAACGTCGATCCGGACATGGGCATGCGGCTGATGCACCTGCTCCTGGAATTGAACAAGACCGGCACGACCGTGGTGATCGCCACCCACGACCAGCATCTGATCGAAAGCTTCAACCGGCCGCGGCTGCGCCTCGACGACGGCGAGCTGGTGCTGGCGCCCGGCCTCGCCGCATGATGTTCCGCCGCCGCACCGACCTGCAGCTCGCCGCCGATCCGGCCGGCCGCTTCCTGCCCTCGGTGATGGCGGTGATGGTCTTCCTCGGCACCTTGTCCTTCGCCGGCGCCATCGTGCTCGACCAGGCGATGCAGAGCTGGAGCCGCAGCATCGAAGGCACGCTCACCGTGCAGGTCGGCGACATGAAGGCGCCGGATTCGGCGGCGCGCGTCGCCGTGGCGGTCGACCTCCTGAAGGCGACAGCGGGCGTCGTCTCGGCCACGCCGCTCGACAAGGCGGCGGTCGACAAGCTGCTCGAACCCTGGCTCGGCAAGGAGACACTCGCCACCGACCTGCCGATCCCGGCGCTGATCGACGTGCGCCTGGCCCGCGACGCCGAGCTCGACACGGCGGCGCTCGGCGCACGCCTGGCCCAGGCGGTGCCGGGGGCGCGGCTCGACGATCACAAGCCCTGGCTCGCCCATATGGTGCGCTTCGCCCGCACCCTGCAATGGCTGGCGCTCGGCATCGTCGCGCTGGTCGGGCTCGCCACCGTGGCCCTGGTGGTCTTCGCCACGCGCGCCGGCCTGGCCGTGCACAACGAGGTGATCGAGGTGCTGCATCTCATCGGCGCGCGCGACGCCTATATCGCCGGCCAGTTCCAGAACCACACGCGCCGCCTCGCCATCCTCGGCGCGATCGTCGGCCTCTGCCTGGTCGGCGCCGTGCTGGTCGCCCTCGCCGGCATCGCCGCCAACATCAAGGCGCCGTTGCTGCCGAAGCTCGAGCTCGCGCCGCGCCACTGGCTGATGCTCGCCGGCATCGCCGTGCTCGCCGTCGCGCTGGCGACGCTCACCGCCCGCATCACCGTGATGCGTACCTTGAAGAAGATGATGTGACGGCGATGCTGGTGCTGCTCGACCGCGACGGCGTGCTGAACCATGACCGCGAGGATTTCGTCAAATCGCCGGGCGAGCTGGTGCTGATCGAGGGCGCCGCGGCGGCGGTCAGGCGGTTGAACGAGGCCGGCCACCCTGTCGTCGTCTGCACCAACCAGAGCTGCGTCGGCCGCGGCATCATCGATCTCGCCATGCTGGAGCGCATCCACGCGGACCTGCGCGAGCGGCTGGCACGGGCCGGCGCGCATCTCGATCACATCCTGTTCGCCCCCGACCCGCCGCACGCGGCGAGCGAGCGGCGCAAGCCCGGCCCCGGCATGCTGCGCGAGGCCATGCGGCGGTACAATTGCACCGCTCCCACAACGGTGATGATCGGCGACAGCCTGCGCGACCTGCAGGCCGCCGCCGCCGCGGGGTGCCGGCGCATCCTGGTGCGCACCGGCAAGGGCGCCGCAACGCAGGCGGGCGGCATCCCGGCCGATCTGCTGCCGGTCGCCGTGCATGCCGACCTCGCCGCCGCCGTCGCCGCGCTGCTCGAGGCCGGTTCATGAGACAGCGCCAACGCGGCCGCCGGCGCGAGGCGCTGCTGCAGGCCCTGCTGCTCGCCATCGTCGTCTTCGGCCTGCTCTGGCTCGGCGGCCTCCTCACCTTCGCCGCCGAGCTGCCGCGCCAGGTCGCCGATCCCGACCGCACCACCGACGGCATCGTGGTGCTGACCGGCGGCGCCGCCCGGCTCGGCACCGGCCTCGATCTCCTGGCCGCCGGCAAGGCCAAGCGGATGTTCATTTCCGGCGTGCATCCCGGCACCAGCAAGGGCGTGCTGCGCCAGCTCGTCGAGCCGGCGGCCCGCGACGAGATCGATTGCTGCGTCGATCTCGGCTTCGCCGCCGCCAATACCTTCGGCAACGCCATCGAGACGGCGGACTGGGTGACGGCGAACGGCTACAAGTCGCTGCGCGTGGTGACCGCCAACTACCACATGCCGCGCAGCCTGATCGAGCTGCACCGGCGCCTGCCGAACGTCGAGCTGGTGCCCAATCCGGTGTCGCCGGAGCAGTTCAAGCTGGCCGACTGGTGGGCCTGGCCCGGCACCGCCTATCTGCTGGCCGAGGAATTCGACAAATACCTGGCCGCGCTGATCGCGCTCAGGCTGGAGCAGCTCACCGGCGGCCGCCTCAACGCCTGGCTCGACTGGGCGGAGAACGCCGCATGATCGTGCTGCGCGCGGCGCTGTTCCAGCTCGCCTTCTATCTGTGGACGGCGCTCATGCTGGTCGCCTATCTGCCCGGCCTTGCCTTCGACCGGCTGGTCATCGTCCGCGGCCAGCGGCAATGGACTGACGGCACGGTGTTCCTGCTGCGCACCCTGGCCGGCATCCGGCTGGAGCTGCGCGGGCTGCAGCATCGCCCGCGCGGCGCCGCCGCCATCTTCGCCGCCAAGCATCAGTCGGCCTTCGACACCTTCATCTTCCACCTGCTGCTCGACGATCCCGCCATCGTCATGAAGCGCGAGCTGCTCTGGCTGCCGATCTACGGCTGGTATTGTCGGAAGACGCGCATGATCGTGGTCGACCGCACGGCCGGGGCGGCGGCGCTGCGCCGGCTGGTCGCCGATGGCAAGGCCGCCGCGGCGCTCCGCCGGCCGATCCTGATCTTCCCCGAGGGCACCCGCGCCGCGCCCGACGCGCGCCTGCCCTACCAGCCGGGGGTCAGCGCGCTCTACGGCCAGCTCGACCTGCCGGTGGTGCCGGTTGCGCTCAACTCCGGCCTGTTCTGGCCGCGGCGCCGGTTCATCAAGCGGCCCGGCACCATCGTCGTCGAGTTCCTGCCGCCGATCCCGCCGGGCCTGGCGCGCAAGGATTTCGTCGCCCGCCTGACCGGCGAGATCGAGACCGCGACGGCCCGGCTGGTGGCCGAGGGCCGCCGCGGGATGGGTGCGGCGGCCCCGGCGGAAACACCAGCCCGATCAGACGCCTGATTCTATGAACGCGAATTCATAGAATGACTCAGGCGGCCTCCAGCACCTGGTAGATGCCGCTCTCGAAGTGGCCGTAGAGCGACAGCACCTTGGCGTCGGCAAAGGGCAGCACCTGGGTCAGGATCACGCCGGCGACGCGCTTCGCCGGGTCGAGCCAGAAATAGGTGTTGGCGAGACCGGCCCAGGTCAGGCTGCCGGCGCTGCGCCCGGCCGGTCCCTTCTCCGGGTTGATCAGGAAGCTCAGGCCCCACTTCGCCGCCATGCCGGGGAAGACATCGACGTCGTTGGACAGATCGGGCGCCGCCGTCTTCAGCACCCCGGCGGTGAGATTGCCGATATTGTTCTTCGACATCTCGGCCACCGTCTCCGGCTTGAGCAGGGTGGCGCCATTGTGTTTGCCCTTGTGCAGCAGCATCTGCAGGAAGGCGAGATAGTCGCGCGCGGTGCCGTAGAGGCCGCCGCCGCCCATGTGGAATTCCGGCTCCTGCGGCAGCTCGAAGGGAATCGCCGCCAGTCCGTCCGGCGTGCGCGCATGCATGCCGCAGAGGCGGGCGCGCTGGCCGGCGCCGAGCTTGAAGCCGGTGTCCTTCATGCCGAGCGGGGCGAAGATATTGTCATGCAGGTAGGCGTCGAGCTTCTGGCCGCTCGCCGCCTCCACCGCCTTGCCGGCCCAGTCGATGTTGATGCCATAGTCCCAGCGCTCGCCCGGGTCGAAGGTGAGCGGCATGGTGAGCGCGAGGTTCTCGCAGGAGATGATGCCGGGAATTCCGAGCTTCTCCTCATAGCGGAGGAGATCGGGGTTCCAGATGTCGTAGGTGAAGCCGGCGGTATGGGTGAGCAGTTGGCGCAGCGTGATCGGCCGCTTGGCCGGCCTGAGCTTGGCCTTGCCGGCGGCGTCGAAACCGTCCAGGACCTGCGACGCGGCGATCTGCGGCAGGAGCTTGCCGACGGGATCGTCGAGCGTGAGCTTGCCGCGCTCGACGAGCTGCATCGCCGCCGTGGCGGTGATGGCCTTGGTCATCGAGGCGATCCAGAAGACGGAATCGACGGTCATTGCATCGCCCTTGCCGAGATCGCGCTTGCCGAAGGCGCCCTCGTAGATGGCGCCCTTGTCGTTGACCGCCGCGGCGACGACACCCGGCACTTCCTTGGCGTCGGCCGCCTGGCGCAGCACTTGGTCGATATGCGTGGTGGTGGGCATGGCATTCCTCCTCTGCTTTTGTAGTTATGAAGTCGCGTTCAGTGTTTGACGCGGCTGGATATTCTTGGGCACTTTGCGAGCGCCGCTTGCCGGGACTATAGCGCGGCCACGGTTAACCCGCGCGGCCTCTGTGGATAACGGGCCTGTGAATCGTGGGGATAAATATTTCGGCCGGCGATCGCTGGCCGCCCCGATCCTTGTTCTGTTCGGAACCAAACAGAAACATAAAATGAACAATATTTGACCTTGCGGGCCGGCGGCGCTATACTATGTTGTTCAGCCCGTTGCGTTTCCCCCGGAGCCCTCATGCCGCCCGTGGCGCCAATCGCCCAGCAGATCTGGGACATGAAGTATCGCCTGAAGGCGGCCGATGGCGCCCCCGTCGACCTGACCGTGGAGGATACCTGGCGCCGCATCGCCAAGGCGCTGGCCGGGCGCGAGGCCGAGCCGGCCCGGTGGGAGAGCCGCTTCTTCGAGGCGCTCAGCGACTTCAAGTTCCTGCCCGCCGGCCGCATCATCGCCGGCGCCGGCACCGAGCGGAAGGTGACGCTGTTCAACTGCTTCGTCATGGGCACGGTACCCGACGACATGGCCGGCATCTTCCAGCATCTCAAGGAAGCCGCGCTGACCATGCAGCAGGGCGGCGGCATCGGCTACGACTTCTCCACGCTGCGGCCGAGGGGCGCGCCGGTGAAGGGCGTCGGCGCCGACGCCTCCGGCCCGCTCACCTTCATGGACGTGTGGGATGCCATGTGCCGTACCATCATGTCGGCCGGCCATCGCCGCGGCGCCATGATGGCGACGCTCGCCTGCGACCACCCCGATATCGAAGCCTTCATCCAGGCCAAGCAGGAGCCGGGGCGGCTTCGCATGTTCAACCTCTCGGTGCTGGTCACCGACGCTTTCATGCGCGCGGTGAAGGAGAACGCGCCCTGGGAGCTGAAATTCGGCGGCACCACCTACAAGACGGTGGAGGCGCGCGCGCTGTGGGAAACGATCATGCGCGCGACCTATGCCTATGCCGAGCCCGGCGTGATTTTCATCGACCGCATCAACCGCGCCAACAACCTCCGCTATTGCGAGACGATCGCCGCGACCAACCCCTGCGGCGAGCAGCCGCTGCCGCCCTATGGCGCCTGCCTGCTCGGCTCGCTCAACCTGTCGCGCCTGGTGCATCGCCCCTTCGAGGCGGACGCGGTGCTCGACCTCGCGGCGCTCGACCGGCTGACCCGGCTGGCCGTGCGCATGCTGGACGACGTGATCGACGCCTCGAACTTTCCGCTGCCGCAGCAGCGCGAGGAGGCGCTGGCCAAGCGCCGCATCGGCCTCGGCGTCACCGGGCTGGCCGACGCGCTGATCATGGTCGGCGCCCGCTACGGCTCGGCGGCGGCGATCCAGCACGTGGAAGGCTGGATGCGCGTGCTGCGCCGCGCCGCCTATCTCGCCTCCAGCGAGCTTGCCGCCGAGAAGGGGAGCTTCCCGCTGTTCGACCGCGACAAGTATCTGCAGGGCGAAGGCGTGCAGGCGCTCGACGCCGACGTGAAGGAGGCCATCGCGCGGCACGGCATCCGCAACGCGCTCCTCACCTCGATCGCGCCGACCGGCACCATCTCGCTGCTGGCCGACAACATCTCCTCCGGTCTCGAGCCGGTGTTCAGCTTCACCTATCGCCGCAACGTGCTGATGCCCGACGGCACGCGGCGCGAGGAGGAGGTGAGCGACTATGCCTACCGGCTCTATCGCCGGCTGCGCGGCGAGAACGCGCCGCTGACCGACGCCTTCGTCGACGCGCAGACGCTCTCCCCGGCCGACCATGTGCGCATGCAGGCGGCGGTGCAGAAATACGTCGACAGCTCGATCTCCAAGACCATCAACTGCCCGGAAGATCTCCCTTTCGCGGCCTTCAAGGACATCTACCAGCTCGCCTATGACACCGGCTGCAAGGGCTGCACCACCTATCGCCCGAACGAGGTGACGGGCGCGGTGCTGGAGGTGAAGGACAGGGCGAAGAAGCCTGCCCCCGCCGCCGCGCTGCAGCCGGAACTGCCGCTCGCCGCTCCGACGCCGGTCGTCGCCACGCGCCCGCGCGACCAGTTCGAGGCCGGCGGCGTGGTCTATATGACGCGACC
This sequence comes from Candidatus Sulfotelmatobacter sp., assembly GCA_035523835.1. Lineage (GTDB taxonomy): Bacteria > Pseudomonadota > Alphaproteobacteria > Ferrovibrionales > Ferrovibrionaceae > DASQHM01. The sequence continues at coordinate 2,948 of DATKQA010000664.1, read as the reverse complement.
GCTCGACCGGCCGGAGGCGCTGCCCGGCCAGACCTACAAGGTGACCTGGCCGGAGAGCGAGCACGCCATCTACATCACCGTCAACGACATCGTGCAGGACGGCCGCCGCCGCCCCTTCGAGGTCTTCATCAACTCGAAGAACATGGAGCACTATGCCTGGACCGTGGCGCTGACGCGGATGATCTCGGCGGTGTTCCGCCGCGGCGGCGACGTCTCCTTCGTGGTCGAGGAGCTCAAGGCGGTGTTCGATCCGCGCGGCGGCTACTGGATGGGCGGGCGCTACGTGCCCTCGCTGCTGGCCGCGATCGGCGAGGTGATCGAGCGCCACCTGATCGCCATCGGCTTCATCGCCAGCCCGCACGACCAGGAGGCCCAGGCGGTGAAGCTGCTCAAGGCCGCCGGCGAGGAGGGCGGCGCGCCGCACCATGCCGGCTTCCGCCAGTGCCCGAAATGCGGCCAGGCCTCGCTCGTCCGCCAGGAAGGCTGCGACACCTGCTCGAGCTGCGGCTATTCCAAGTGCGGCTAGACTAGCGACATTCGCGAGGACGAAATCGGAGAGGCTCGTCATGGCCTCTCCGATTCGCCAAGCGGCAATCAGCTCGCCGGCACCGGCGCCGCGTCGATGAAGCCGATCACCGATTTGAGCCGGCCGTCCTTGGCCAGGGTGACGATGTCGGTGCCCTTGATATAGAGCGGCGCCTCGGCCGTGCCGCCGGCAACCCAGCTAAAGCGGGCATAGTCGTGGTGCGCCTCGATGCCGCTCGCCAAGTTGAGCCGGTAGCCGGGGAAATGCGTCTGCGCCGTGCCGATCATGGCGGCGATGGCATCATGGCCGACGCCGTCGCGCGCGCCGTCGATATAGCTGCCGTCGTCGCTCCAGGCCTTGGCCACCAGGTCGCGGCGGCGCCGGGCATCCGGCTCGTTCCAGGCCGCGAGATAGCGCACCACCGCTGCATTGACGTTGCTCATGCGATCCTCCTTTTGCTGCGTCCGGCGCCCGGCACGCTGTCGCCGGACGCCATGGCCCAGAAATAATCGCCCGCCGCACCGCCGGCGATTATGCCGGAGGTAAGATTCGGGGTGCTGCCCGCGCTTCGCCTCAGGCCGGCGGGAAGCGCATGGCCCAGGGCTCCAGCGCCATCCGCGTGCCGTTGGTCAGATAGGCGATGGCGTGATACCAGCCGGCCAGGATAAGGAGCTCGATGAGCTGCTCCGCCGACCATTCCGCCGCCATGGCCTGCCACAGCCCGTCCGACAGCGCCGCCCCATCGTGCAGCTCGTCGACGAAGCGGAGCAGGAGCCGCTCGCGCGCCGGCCAGACCGGATCGTCGGCCGGGCCCTGCACCGTCGCCCTCACCTGCGCGTCGCTGAAGCCGACCGCCTTGGCGAAGGAGGCGACGTGCACGCCCCATTCGTATTCCGCACCGCAGCGGGCGCAGACGCGGTCGATGACGATCTCGCGGTCGCGCGGCGAAAGCAGCGAGCATTTCCCGGCCTCGCCCGCCAGATAGAACTTGCCGAGCGACTTGATCGCGTCCTGCAGCAGCGGATGGCGGGCGAAGGTGCGGAAGATGGCGAGCGGCGGCACCTTCGGCGCCCGGTTGGTTGGCGGCTGGATGCGGCGTTCCTGTTCCGGCGTGTACGGCGGCTCGATCGGCTTTATGCGAGGCATGGATGAACTCCTATGCTACGAATACGGTAGTATGCTTCCAAGTTAGTAGCATCTGCGGCGATGTCAAGCGGCGCCGGCCGAAGCGTCGCGGTCAGCGCTCGAAGCGTTGGCGGGGTCGAGGATAAAGCGGCGCCGCAGGGCGGCGCGGTCAGGCCCGATCCACCCGGCAGCTAAGCTGCAGCCCCTCGGCGGTGTTGGAGACGGTGGCGAGGCAGGCGGCCGCGCGCTCGGCCGGGATGCTGACGGCGAAGCGCGCCACATAGGCATCGCCGCGCGGTCCCGGCTGCCGCTCGGCGTTGAGCTGCACCACATTGGCCTCGAAGCTGGCGAAGGCCTCGCAAAGCCGCGCGATCAGGCCCGGCCGGTCGGCGCCGCTCACCGCCACGTGGTGGGTGACATGGCCGGAGGGGCCGTGCACCGGCGCGAGGGTGAAGGGCAGCACGGCGATCTCGGCGCCCTGGAGCAGGTCGAGCGCCGCGAGGCGCTCACGCACCGCCGCCGGGCCGACACCATCGGGCAATTCGCCGACCGCGGCGAACGCCGCCGCGGCGCCGAGCACGGCAAAGCTGAGATCGCCGAGATTGACGCCGAGATCGAACAGGCAACCGGCGACCTCGGCGATCAGGCCGGTGCGGTCGGGACAGGCGATGGTGATGCGGGCGATGCTGCTCATGGCCTCGGGCGTCGTCGGTCGGCGCTGCCGATCATGCGGCAAAGCCGGCCGCGAGAAAAGCCGTGCGCGGCGCGCCGGCGGCGGCGCATGCGCATTGACAGCGCGCCCGCCGGCCCCGATGATGCCGGCCATGGCCATGCCGCACGCCGTCGCCAAACGCAAAGTACTCGGGTCCAGGGGACCGGGGAGCCTGCGCGCGCGCTGACACGGCGTCACCAGCGGAAGACACCAGGGCCCCGCCAGCGATGGACGGGGCCTTTTTCATCCCGCCGCCGCCGCCGCGCCCGGAACCGAGGAGAGGGGAAGATGGGAGGACTTGACGCGACAGGCCGGCCGGCGCTGGAAGGCATCTGGTTGCCGCTGGTGACGCCGTTCTGCGACGGTGCGCTCGACACGGAATCGCTCGCGACGCTCGTTTACTACTACACGACGACGCCGATCGAAGGGCTCATTCTCGCCGCCACCACCGGCGAGGGCCTGGCGCTCAGCCCGGCGGAGACCGAGGCCGTGGTGCGTGTCGCGGCGGCCACCGCGGCCGGGCGCCTGCCGCTCTATCTCGGCCTCGGCGGCGCCGATACCGCGGCCATGGCGCGGCAGATCGCC
>DATKQA010000663.1:0-9363 GCA_035523835.1 Candidatus Sulfotelmatobacter sp. | reverse complement strand
GAATCGTGCGGCGTCCCTGGATGCCGGCCTGTCGCCGGCATGACGATGCGAAGGAGACGGCCGCCGCTTTTCCCGTTCGCGCCAACACACCCTCGTCGTCACCCCGGCGTAAAGCCGGGGTCCAGACGAATCGTGCGGCGTCCCTGGCTGCCGGCCGGGCGCGGCATGACGATGCGAAGGAGACGGCCGCCGCTTTTCCCGTTCGCCGCCAACACACCCTCGTCGTCACCCCGGCGTAAAGCCGGGGTCCAGACGGATCGTGCGGCGTCCCTGGATGCCGGCCTGTCGCCGGCATGACGATAGAATAGCCCCGGAAAGCTTCGCCCGATTGCCCCGAGCGCCGGGGCAAAGCCGCTTGACGCGTCCGCCGTGATGCGATAAAAGAATGATTGTTCGTTTTCTTTGGAGGACGATATGAAATCCGGAGAAGCCAGCCGCACCGCCGAATACAACGCGCTGTTCCGCGCCCTGGAGAGCGCCCGCGCGCCGCACCGCCGCCTCATCGAGGACCGCCTGGCCCGGCATTTCCTGCGTCCGCCCTTCCGCGGCCTCGCCGGCCTCCTTTGCGCGGCCGGGCTCGGCGGCGCGATCGCGCGTTTCATCGACTATTACCAGCCGGGGGTGCGGCCCTCGGTCGTCGCGCGCACCCGCCTGATCGACGATCACCTGCGCGCGGCGCTGGATCAGGGCATCGCCCAGGTCGTCATCCTTGGCGCCGGCTTCGACACGCGCGCCTATCGCCTGGCCGGCATGGAGCGGGCGGCGGTGTTCGAGGTCGACCATCCCAATACCGGTGCGGTGAAGCAGGCGCGCATCCGCGCGGCGCTCGGCGCGCCGCCGGCGCATGTGCGCTATGTCGCCGTCGATTTTTCCCGCGATTCGCTGCCCGAGGCGCTGGCGCGGGCCGGCTTCGATCCGGCCAGGCGCTGCTTCTTCATCTGGGAAGGGGTGAGCAACTACCTGAGCGAGACCGCCGTCGATGCCATGCTGCGCTTCCTCGGCCGGGCGCCGGCGGGCAGCCGCGTCGTCTTCACCTACGTGCATCGCGACATCCTCGACCGGCCGCAGCGCTTCGCCGGCGGCGCCCGGCTGCACCGGCGCCTCAAGCGGCTCGAGGAGCGGCTGACCTTCGGCCTCGATCCGGCCGACACGCCGCGCTATCTCGCCGAGCGCGGGCTCCGCCTGATCGAGGATGTCGGCTCGGTCGACTACCGGGCGCGTCTGCTCGGCGCCCGCAGCAGGCTCCTGCGCGGCCACGAATTCTATCGCGTCGCCCTGGCCGAGGTCGGCGCGGCGGAAGCGGCCAACCCGCGCGCGGCTTGAGGCGGCGCCATGCCCAAGGTCGACCAGGCGCATCTCGACGCGCGGCGCCAGCAGATCCTGGATGCGGCGGTGGCATGCTTCGCCCGCGACGGCTTCCACCGCACCACCATGCAGGACATCGTGCGCCAGTCGGGTCTCAGCGCCGGCGCGCTCTATACCTATTTCACCAGCAAGGAGGCGATGATCGAGGCGATCGCCGAGGGCCGGCACCGGCGCGAGCGCGAGCTGATCCTGGCGGCCGGGCAGGCGGCGCCCGGCGCCGCGGTGCTGCAGCGGCTGGTGGCGAGCTTCGCCGCGCGCCTGCTCGATCCGGCCGAGCGCGAGGGCCGGCGGCTGTCGCTGCAACTCTGGGCCGAGGCGCTACGCAATCCGCGCGTGCTGCGCACGGTGCGCAGCGGCGTCGACGTGCCGCGCAAGATGCTGACCCGCATCGTCGAGGCGGCAGTGGCGCGCGGCGACCTGCCGGACGACCTCGAGCCCGAGGCGCTGGCGCGGGTGCTGATCGCGCTGTTCCAGGGCTTCGCGCTGCAGCTTGCCTGGGAGCCGTCGGCCGCGGTCGAGCCCTGCGTCGAGGCGGTGCAGCGCCTCTTCGTGGCACTGGCGGCGAGCGGCCGGAAAGGGCGGCGGACGCAAGGTGCGGCCCTGCCGGCCGGCGGCGTCTAGCACCCACACCATGCGCCGCTCGCCGTGCACCGGCGGCGCGCAATCGCCTGTTTCCCCTGGCGAGGGAGAGAACCGTCGGGTTAGCATCGCCGTAACATGGCTTTCTGGGAGGAAGCCGCGATGCTGGCTCGCACCGATGCGGATGCCGTGGACTATGGCCGGCTGATCGAGGACCGGCGCGTCCATGGCAGCCTCTATGGCGACGCCCGAGTCTTCGCCGACGAGATCGACCGCATCTTCCGCCGCGGCTGGGTGTTCGTCGGCCATGAGTCGGAGGTGCCGGCCGCCGGCGACTGGGTGACGCGCCGGCTCGGCCGCGCGCCCGTCGTCATGGTGCGCGCCGGCGACGGCGCCGTGCATGTGTTGGCCAACCGCTGCGCCCATCGCGGCACCATGCTGTGCTGGCAGCAGCGCGGCGGCGGACGCAAGAGCTTCCAGTGCAGCTACCACGGCTGGGTCTTCGGCCTCGACGGCAGGCTCCGCAGCATGCCCGGCCGCAGCGGCTTCGAGAGCGCCGCGGGCGCGCTCGACCTGGCCCGGCCCGGGCAGGTCGCCGCCTACCAGGGCTTCGTCTTCGCCAACCAGAGCGGCGACGCCGGCCCGCTCGACGAGCATCTCGGGCCGGGCGGCAAGATGCTGATCGACCGCGCGGTCGAACTTTCGCCGGTCGGGCGGCTCGCGCTCGGCGCCGGCTGGATCGGCCAGCGCGTCGCGTCGAACTGGAAGATGTGGCCGGAGAGCGACAACGACGGCTATCACCTGGCCATCGCGCATGCCTCGCTGCAGAAGGCGGTGCCGGGCACGCAGTACGAGGCGGCGCTGTTCTCGCCGGAACTCGACAATACCTCGCAGGCGCGCGACCACGGCCGCGGCCATGTCGAGCTCGAGCTGCGCTGCGGCTACGACCGCGAGCTCGCCTGGCTCGGCACCACGCGCGACAAGGTCGCCGACTATGCCGCGGCGCTGGAACGCGCCTACGGCAGGGAAGCCGCCGACCGCATCCTGTGGGACGGGCCGCCGCACGCGCTGATCTTCCCCAATCTCTTCCTCGGCGAGATGAACCTCGCCATCGTCGAGCCGGTCGGGCCGGGCGAGACCATCCACTATCACACGCCGCTCCTGCTCGGCGGCGTCGATGCCGGCTTCAACGACCGCGTGCTGCGCCAGTCCGAGGCGGCGATGGGGCCGGCCTCCTTCTTCCTGCCCGACGATGCGGTCATCGCCGAGCGCATGCAGCAGGGCCTCGGCAGCGGCCGCGGCACGACCGACGGCTGGATCGATCTCAGCCGCGGCGCCGGGCGCGAACGCCGCGACGCCATGGGCCGCGTCGGCCATGTCAGCGACGAGACCACCAACCGCGGCTTCTGGCAGCACTACCGCAGCGTCATGACGGCGCGCGCATGATCGGCTTGAGCGCCGCGGAGCGCGCCGAGATCGAGGCCTTCATCTACCGCGAGGCGCGGCTCGCCGACGAGAGCGACTATGCCGGCTGGGAGGCGCTGGTCACCGACGACATGCACTATTGGGTGCCGTTCGGCCCGGCGACCTACGAGCCCGGCACGCGCATGAGCTACATCAACGACAACCGCACGCGGCTGGCCACGCGCATCCGCCAGCTCCTGACCGGGCACCGCCACGCGCAGACGCCGCCGTCGCCGATGCGCCGCATGATCGCCAATCTCGAGCTCCTGGAGCGGACCGAGAGCGAATACGAGCTGGCCGGCAATTTCACCCTCTACGAACTTTCCGCCCAGGCGACGCACGAGCTGCGCCTGTGGGCCGGCCGCGCCACCTGGCGGCTGCGCCGCACGCCCGAGGGCTTGCGCCTCTGCCGCAAGGTGGTCGAGCTGGTCAACGCCACCGAGCCGCAGCCGACGCTGGCCTTCATCCTCTGAGCCGCCGCACCGCCCGCAGCCGGGCCGGCGCTCCGCCCTCAGAGCGGGACGGCGAGCAGGTTCGGGATGTTGAACGTGTCGCAGACGACGATCTTCTCGCGGAACTTCAGCACGCCGCCGTCGTGCGCCACCAGGTCGCGATACTGCCCGACGCTGAAGAGCCGCGTCTGGCCCTCGAAATCGGTCTGGTAGACGGTATAGGTGGCGGCCACCGCCTGGCCGCCGTCGCGCGGCCCCAAGAACTCGACGTTGCTCACCACGTGGCGCGGATAGTGCAGGTTATAGACATTGGCCTGGCGCAGGCTGTGCACGCGGTCGCGCATCATGGCGCGGCTGTCGCAGAAGAAGATCGGCAGTTGCGGCTCCCGGTCCCAGTTTTCCCGCGGCACCACTTTATAGATGCCGCGCTCGGTGAAGAGGTCGGGCCAGTCCTCCAGCCTGTCCTCGTCGATGAGCCGCGCATAGCGGTACTGCAGCGCCAGCACCTCGGCGCGGAGCGATGCGTCGGCGGCATCGCTCATGGCGTCGCACCGTCCATCAGCCGCGCGTAGTTGCGCCAGAAGGCGCGGACGGTGCCCTCGCCGGCGTCGTCGTCCTCGCCGTTGGTCGGCGTGGCGCCGAATTCCAGGAACGAACTCTCTTTGCCGTCGTGCACGATGGCGCGCTGGATCAGCTCGATGGCCTCGCCGTCCTCCATCGAGATGAGGCCGGCCGGGCCGACCAGGTTGGCCTGCTTCAGCCGCGTCGCCTCGGTCTCGGCGTCGTCGTCGGCATAGCCGAAATAGGTCCAGTAGAGTTCGAACTCGTCGGCCGCCTTGGGGCGGATCTGGCGCGTCGCCAGGGTGTTCATGATCTGCTGCAGCACCAGGTTGGGGAAGATGCTGGTGATCTGCAGGCCGATGCCGTCGTTGAAATCCGGCCGCCCGGCCATGAGCGAGGGATCCTCCAGCGAATATTTGGCGATGAACTTGTCCTGGCCGACCTCGCTCGCGCCGGCGATCTTGTGGAAATCGTCGCCGTACTTGCCGCCGCTGCTGTGCAGCCGCGCCGCGTCGCGCACGCGGAAGCCCTTCTGGTTGGTGCGGTAGGTGCCGAAGGTGGCGTGGAAGCCGTGCAGCAGCGCCGCGTGATAGGGATCGCGGGTGTTCTCCACATAGAGCTTCCAATTGCCCTTGATGCGCTGGCGCATGTGGCCGAGCACCTTGATCGGCCGGCTGAGGATGCGGTCGAGCTGGCCGAGCATCGGCCCGCCGATATAATCCTCGAGCGCCGGCGCGGCGGCATCGAAGCTGGCGAAGATCGCGCCCCGGTGCGCGGCGACGCGGAGCTTCTGCAGCCCGTGCTCCCTGAGGTTGAAGTCGGCGCCGTAGCCGCCCATGCCCTTGACCCCGTGGCGATAGGGCACGCCGGTGAGGTCGCCCTTGGCGTTGTAGCACCATTGGTGATAGACGCAGCGGTGGTCGCGGGCATTGCCCGAGGGGCGCCGCTCCACCGTGGCGCCGCGGTGTGCGCAGCGGTTGACGAAGACATGCAGGCTGCCGTCCTCGGCGCGGCTGACGATGACCGGCGTGTCGCCGACGAAGCTGGTCTTGAAGTCGCGCGGCTCGGGGAGCTCGGCTTCCAGCGCCACGTAGCACCAGAGCGGGCCGCGGAAGATGCGCTCCTGCTCGCGGGCGAAGACGTCGGCGCGGGTGAAGACCCCGTAGGGCACGCGGCTGCCGTCCTGCCGCGGCCATTGGATCAGCGAATCATCTTGCATCATAGGACCACCTCCGACACTCATGCTGGCGGGATGAAGCGATTGTCGCCGTGCGACCTGGAACCCTTGCGCGGCCTTCGAACCGGGCCTGTCGAAACCGGCGAGGCATTTTACCACGTCCCGCAATCGCGATAGCCATCTACGCGTCCCGCGCCAGCCTGCGGCGGTGCCGGCCGAGGAGCACCACGAGGACGGTCGTAATCAGCCCAGGTCCGCAGGCGAACAGCATGACCTCGCTCGGCGGCAGGCCGAGGCCGAGCATGGCGCCGCCGACGATCGGCCCGGCGATGCCGCCAAGCCGGCCGACGCCGAGCGCCCAGCCGATGCCGGTCGAGCGCGTCGCCGCCGGATAGACCGAGGCGGCAAAGCCGTTGAGGCCGAGCTGGCTGCCGACAAAGCCGCCGCCGGCAACGAACAGCACGACATACATTGCCGTCTGCGACAGCGGCACGGTGGCCAGGATGGCGATGGAGACCGAACCGAGCAACAGGCTCAGGGCAAGCACGCCTTCCGCGCCGAAGCGGGTGATCAGCGGCCCGAGCAGCAGCGTGCTCAAGATGGCGCCGGCGGAATAGATGCTGGTGGCGAAGGCCGCGTCAGCCGGGGTCAGGCCGCCGAGATGGAGGACCGTCGGCAGCCAATAGCCGATCAGGTACATGTTCAAGAGGTTGATCAGGAAAATCGCCCAGAGCATGACCGTGCTCAAGGCCAGGCCATCCTGGAACAGGCCGCTGACCGGGTTGGCCTTCGCCGATGCCGGCTTTGCGCCGCCGTGGAACTGCGGCGATTCCGGCAGCGCGAAGAACAGCACCACCAGCAGCGCCAATGGCACGATGCCGCCCACCATGAAGACACCTTGCCAACCCCAGGTCGGCAGAATCTGCGCCGCGACCTGTCCGGCGAAGAAGCCGCCGATGGAGGCGCCGGTGAACATGAACATGACGAGCGAGGTGCGCCAGCGGGCTGGTGCGTAGTCGGAGGTCAGTGCGACCGTCGTCGGCATGGCGCCGCCGATGCCGACGCCGGTGAGGAAGCGAAACGCCACCAGCATCGGCAGCGAGGACGCGTAAGCGGACGCCAACGAGAACACCCCGAACATCGCTACGGAAAACAACAGCATCGGTTTGCGGCCGAACCGGTCGGCGATCGGACCCGACGCCATGGCGCCGACCATGATGCCGACACTGGAGAGAGCGAAGGCCTCGGTGAACGCCGCCGGAGCCAGCGCCCATTCGTGGCTCAGCGACGGCACGACCAAGCCGATGGTGCTCAAATCGTAACCGTCGAGTATCAGAATCAAGCCGCAGAGGAGGGCGACACCGATCTGAAGCACGGTCAGTGGCGTCACATCGGACGCGGCGGTCTCGACCTTTTGTGCGTATGTCATTGTCTCGTTTCTCCCCTGTCATCCGAGTCCGGTTCGCCCGGCTGCTCGATTGTTGGCCGACGCAAGGTCTGGCACGGTATGAGCGCTGTCTCTACTCCCATCATTTCGCGCAACAGGCCGCCTTGCGTCCGCTTGCTCGGCGCTTTCGTCCGGACAGGACGAAGATGAGCCTGCGGCTCGACCCCGACGCTCGATACGGCATTTTTAGCAGGCGCGCGCCGAAAACCAATCGGTCCTGGCTGTCCGCGTCATCGAATCCTGCCCGGGCGCGCAAGCGGCTGCGCTGTGAGCAAAGTGCCGCCGCGAATCCCAACGCCCGCACCTGAGGGAACGAGACAGGCGGGCCGAACCCATAATCGACTGACTTCGCACGCCGGTATATATTTCTTTCCAACAGCCGGCATTTTGAACGCTCGCGGCTGGGAGGGGAGGATGGCTATTTCCGCGTCCGTGGCAAAAGTGTCTGCACCGGCAGGAGCGGTTCTCGACGGCATGGGCAATGGACCGCTGCTGGCGAACCGATGCCGATTTTCCGGCACCGACTATGCCGCGACACGGCGCTTCATCGGCAAAAGCACGCAGAACCTGTACGATTTCACGCTGCAGGAAGAGAGCGAATTCATCGGCTTCCAACAACGCACGGCCATGCTCGGGGCGACCTGCATCAGCGTTGTCGACGTCGATTGTATTGCGGACTACCACATTGCCGTGCGCGAGAAAAAGGACTCGGTGCTGCTCCAAATCGTGCTGCGAGGCTCCGCCGAGATACGGCAGGGCACCGCCGTCGCCACCGTCGGACCGGGCCAGGCGTTGATCGTCGACTTGTCCGTCGCCTCGCGGAAATTCTGGCACGGCCCAAGCCAGCAGGTCATGATCGGCTGCGATCGCCGGCACCTTGAACATACCTTGGCCAAGGAGGCCGGCATCAATATTGTCGAGCCGCTTCGCTTCCGGCCGCTGGCGGTTGTCGATCTCGACATTGCCTCGACATTCTGGAGCCATCTGCTCACCGTCTGCCGAGACCTCAACGACCCGAAGTCACGGTTTGCCCGAGGACCTGTGGGCGGCCTGGCCGAGCGCACGTTGCGGCTGCTTCTGCTCGAGGCGATGCCGAACAACTACGCCGCGGCCCTCGGGGCACGACAATCCTCCCCCGCGGTGCCGTATTATGTGCGGCGGGCCGAGGAATATATCCGCCTCCATGCCCGCGAGGAAATCACCGCCAGGGACCTGGTGATCGCCGCCCGCGTCAGCGCGCGCTCGCTCTATCAAGGCTTCCGCACCTACCGTTCCTTGACCCCGATGGGCTATCTGAAAGCGGTGCGGCTCGATCTCGCGCGAGACACCTTGCTGAAGGGACGGGCCGGTGGTGCCTCCGTGACCGATGCCGCCACGGGTGCCGGCTATTGCAATCTCAGCCAGTTCTCCCGCGACTACAGGGCGCGTTTCCGCGAGACGCCTTCGGCGACCCTTGCCCGGGCATGAAGCCGCCACCGTCGTACGAACCGCGCCGCCGGCGAAACTGGTCATGGCGCGGCGCTGCGCTATCATGGCATCCATGCCCGGCGCTGCCGGCATTGCCGGAACCATCCGTCCGACGAGGAGAGTGCCATGACCGTTTCGCCGAGCGCCAAGCGCGCCGAATTCCGCCGCCTGCACGAGAGCGGCTGCTTCGTCCTGCCCAATCCCTGGGACGCCGGCGGCGTCCGCGTGCTGGAGCAGCTCGGCGCCAAGGCGCTGGCCTCGACCAGCGCCGGCTTCGCCTGGTCGATCGGCAAGCCCGACGGTGCGGTCACGCTGGAGGAGATGCTGGCGCATCTCACCGCGCTCGCGGCCATGACCGAGCTGCCGGTCAATGCCGATTTCGAGCACGGCTATGCCGACGCGCCCGACGCGGTGGCGAAGAACGTGACCCGCGCGGTGGCGACCGGTGTCGCCGGCCTGTCGATCGAGGATTCGACCGGCCGGCCTGACCGGCCGCTCTACGACTTCGCGCATGCGGTCGAGCGGGTGAAGGCGGCGCGCGCCGCGATCGACGCCGGCGGCACCGGCACGCTGCTCACCGCGCGCTCGGAAGGCTTCTTCGTCGGCCGCCCCGACCTCGACGAGACGGTGAAGCGGCTCAAGGCCTTCGCCGAGGCCGGCGCCGACTGCCTCTATGCGCCGGGCCTGCCCGACCATGCCGCCATCGGCGCCGCGCTCAAGGCGGTGGCGCCGAAGCCGGTCAATGTGCTGGCGGCCGGCCCCGGCTTCAAGGTGGCGGAGCTGGCCGCGCTCGGCGTGCGCCGGGTCAGCGTCGGCGGCGCCCTGGCGCGCGCCGCCTGGGGCGGCTTCAT
>DATKQA010000662.1:0-9785 GCA_035523835.1 Candidatus Sulfotelmatobacter sp. | reverse complement strand
GGCTTCGCTGAGCTGACGGCGTCCCCGTCCGGGGCGCGGCAAAATGCGGCCGGCGCCGTCTTCCCCGGCGCCCCCGCTCATCGGATCGGAGCGCGGTCGGCGCCGGTCGGCGACAGGGTGAAGATCTCGCAGCCCGTCTCGGTCACGCCGATCGTGTGCTCGTACTGCGCCGAGAGCGAGCGGTCGCGCGTCACCGCCGTCCAGCCGTCGGACAGGATCTTCACTCCGTAGCCGCCGAGGTTGATCATCGGCTCGACGGTGAAGAACATGCCGGGCTTCAGCGGCGCGCCCTCCCCTCTCCGGCCGACGTGCAGGATGTTCGGCTCGTCGTGGAACAGGCGGCCGAGGCCGTGGCCGCAGAAGTCGCGCACCACGGCGCAGCGCTGCGCCTCGGCGTAGGCCTGGATGGCGTGGCCGATGTCGCCGGTGGTGGCGCCGGGCCGGGCCACGGCGAAGCCGCGCATCATCGCCTCGTAGGTGATCTCGCACAGCCGCCGCGCCTTCACCCCGACCTCGCCGACATGGAACATGCGGCTGGTATCGCCGTGCCAACCGCCGAGGATGACGGTGATGTCGATATTGAGGATATCGCCGGACTGCAGCACCTTCTTCGCGTCGGGTATGCCGTGGCAGACCACGTGATTGACCGAGGTGCAGATCGACTTGGGAAAGCCGCGGTAGCCGAGCGGCGCCGGCACCGCGTCATGGCCGACGATGAACTCGTGGCAGAGCCGGTCGAGTTCGCCGGTGTTGACGCCGGGCTGCACGTGGGGGGCGATGAAATCCAGGGTCTCCGCCGCCAGTTGCCCGGCGGCGCGCATGCCGGCGAAGGCCTGCGGGCCATGCAGCTTGATGAGGCCGCTGCGGCGGGTGCCGACATCCTGTTCGCTGACGTAGTTCATGGCCGATTCCTTGCTTCTCATCCCGCCGCGAGGGGCACCGGCGGTTCAAGGCGAAGCGCCAGTTTCCGCTGCACCACGATCGCCTCGTGGCCGACATCGCAGCCATAACATAAGACTTCCACGCCCTTTGCCAAGGCCACGGCGAGGCCGGCGGCATAGGCCGGGTCGATGTCGGCGGCGATGGCGAAGGCGTCGCAATCGGCCCGCTGCACCAGGTAGAGCATCACCGCGCGATGCCCGGCGGCGACCATGTCGGTCAGTTCCAGCAAATGCTTGGCGCCGCGTGCGGTCACCGCATCGGGAAATTCCGCCAGGCCGGGCACGGCCGGGTCCCGCTTCAGATGCACGTTCTTGACCTCGACATAGCAGTCCGGGCGGTCCGGGCCGGAGAGCAGCAGGTCGATGCGGGAATTGCGGCCGTATTTCACCTCGCGACGCATGCCGGCATAGCCGGCGAGCTCGGCAATGACGCCGCCGGCGATCGCTTCGGCGGCCAGGGCGTTGGGATGCCCCGTGTTGATGCCGACGAGATGCTCGCCGACCCTGAGCAATTCCCACGACCAGGCGAGCTTGCGCGCCGGGTTGCTCGACTTCGACAGCCAGATCTCCGCGCCCGGCTGCATCAGCCCGAGCATGGAGCCGGGATTGGCGCAATGTACCGTCGCGACGCTGCCGTCGACGAAGCGCACATCGGCGAGGAAGCGCTTGTAGCGGCGGATCAGTTCGGCCCGGACCAGCTTTTGCGGAAACTGCATGGGGCGACCATAGGCATGGCGGCAGGGCAAGGCAAACTGCGGCTTTTGGCCCTTGCCGGGGTCGGTGTATAAAGCCTCGGCCCCACCGGGGCGGAGAGCACGATGGCCGAGACCGAACGCACCGTCACCGCCTGCATGATCGTCATCGGCAACGAGATCCTGTCCGGTCGCACGCAGGATGCCAATCTGACCTGGATCGCCGGGCGCCTGACCGAGCTCGGCATCCGGCTGACGGAGGCGCGCGTCATTCCCGACGTCGAGGCGACCATCGTCGAGACGGTGAACGCGGTGCGCACGCGCTTCGACTATGTGTTCACCTCCGGCGGCATCGGCCCGACGCACGACGACATCACCGCCGATTGCATCGCCAAGGCCTTCGGCGTCGGCATCGGCATCCATCCGGAGGCGCGGCGCCGGCTCGAGGCGCACTACGCCCAGCAGCAGGGCGAGTTCAACGAGGCGCGCCAGCGCATGGCGCGCATCCCGGACGGGGCCACCCTGATCGACAACCCGATCTCGCGGGCGCCGGGCTTCCGCATCGGCAATGTCTTCGTCATGGCCGGCATTCCCGTGGTCATGCGCGCCATGTTCGAGAGCATCCGCCACGAGCTGGTCGGCGGCGCCCGGCTGCTGTCGCGCACCGTCAGCGCCTTCCTGCCGGAGGGCAAGTTCGCCGCCGGCCTCGGCCAGTTGCAGGACCGGCACCCCGAGCTCGATTTCGGCTCCTATCCCTTCTATCGCGGCGGGCGGGCCGGGGCCTCCATCGTGGTGCGCGGCACCAATGCGGCACGGCTGGCCGCCGCGGTCGACGAGGTCAAGGCCCTGGTCGGCGCGCTCGGCGGCGAGCCGCTCGACGGCGATCCGTCGGCGCAATAGGCTCGGTTCTGAGGTTCTTGGGGAAAATCATGCAGAAATTCGTGATCTCGGCCGGCGTCCTGCTGGTCTCGCTCGGCTTGGCCGTGCCGGGCCTGGGCGACACCCTGACCGGCAAGCAACTGCTGGCGCAATGCCAGGCGCCGACGCCGACCGCCTGCACCAGCACCCTGCATGACATGGCGGCCAAGCTGGACAACGATCCCGATCTCTGCCTGCCCGAGGAATATGATCCCGAACAGCTCCGCGAAGCTTTCATCGCCTGGGCCAAGGACAACCCGGACCAGCTCGACCAGAGTGCGCTGGAGGCGGTGCGCGCCGCGATGACCGACGCCTTTCCCTGCGAAGAATGACTTGAGGCGTCGCGCTGCTCCGACGCCTACCAGTGATGCGGCAGGCTGCTGAACCACCAGGCAAAGCCGACGGCGGCGGCCAGCACCATGCCGATCGCGACCGGCAGGACCACGTTGCCCCGCTTGTTCCGCTGCTCGGCCTTCAGCACGTCGGCCAGGTCGAGGCTTTCACGGCGCTTGAGTTCGCTGCGCCGCAACCCGTCGACGGCGCCCTTGAGCCAGCGATCGAAGCCGGCGTCCGTCCCAGCCTGGCGGGCGCGGTCGTCGCCGGCCAGTTCGGCCAGGTAGATGCGCGCCACCACGTGTCCCTGATCGGCGGCGCGGCGGAACCAGCGCCCGGCGGTGGCCTGGTCGGGCGGGGCGCCGTTGCCGTGATAATGCCGACGGCCGAGCTCGAATTGCGCCCGTGCGTCACCGCGTTGCGCCGCCGCTACAAGGTCCTTCAACGTCCGCGTACTGTCTTCGGCCATGGCCGCGATCCCGTCCCTGGCGACGATGGTACGGCCTAGAGGCGGCAAGGGGAAGAGCCGATCGAGGCTTCGGCGGCGTAAATTTGCGGTGACTGGGTTGCGCCGCCGACGCAGCGCAGGTGGTTGCGAGCGGGACGCGGCGCCACGCAAACTGGTGCCGGCGCCAGGGTCGGGCAACGGGAAGGCAGGTCCGGGGTTCCATGGACGGGCTGGCAAGATTTCTGAGCGGTGCCGCGGCGGCGCATGGCAGCCGGCCGGCGCTGGTTCGCGGCCGCGAGATCATCACCTATGACGAACTCGACCGGCTGAGCCGGCGCGCCGCCGGCGGCCTGGCGCGGCTCGGCATCGGCCGCGGCGACCGTGTCGCCTTCTGGTTGCCCAATGTGCCGGCCTATCTGGTGCTGTTCTTCGCCTGTGCCCGGCTCGGCGCCGTTGCCGTGGCGGTGAACACCCGCTTCCGCGCCGTCGAGGTAGCCGATATCGTCGGCCGCTCCGGCGCCAGGCTGCTGATTCTCTGGCCGGCCTTCCTCGACATCCCCTTCGTCGACATCCTGGCCGAGGTGGATCCGGCCGCGCTGGCACGGATCGAGACCGTCGTGCTCTACGGCGAGCCGGGCGACCGGCCGGTCGGCGCCCTGCCGCTCGCGGCGCGGACCGTGACCTACGAGCGGCTTGTCGCTGGCGATGCCCTTGCCGAGGACAGGGGCGGACGCGAGCTCGGCTGCGCCATCTTCACCACCTCGGGCACCACCAAGGCGCCGAAGTTCGTGCTGCATGCCCAGCGCAGCGTGATCGACCATGCGCGCGACGCGGCACGGAGCTTCGGCTACGACGCGCCCGACGCCGTCCTCTTGCAGGCCTTGCCGCTCTGCGGCGTGTTCGGCTTCACCCAGGCCCTGGCCGGGCTGGCCGGCGGGGCGGCCTTGCACATGCAGCCGGTCTTCGAGGCCGGCGCCGCGGCGCGCATCATCCGGGAGGCGCGGGTGACGCAGCTCAACGGCTCCGACGACATGTTCGGGCGCCTGTTCGACGCCGCCGGCGGCGCGGCGCCGTTTCCGAGCCTCCGCTTCGGCGGCTTCGCCGCCTTTTCCCAGACCCCGGCCGAGACCATGGCCCTGGCCGAGCGGCATGGGCTTCGCCTGGTCGGCCTCTACGGCATGAGCGAGGTCCAGGCGCTCTTTGCCCGCTGGTCGGAGGATCTGCCGGCGGCGGAGCGGACCGACGGCGGCGGCCTCCCGGTGTCGCGCACGGCGGCGGCGCGGGTGCGCGATCCGGAAAGCGGCGTGCTGCTGGCACCAGGCCAGTCGGGCGAGCTCGAGCTCCGCGGTCCGAGCCTGATGGCCGGCTATTTCGAGAACCCCGAGGCCACGGCGGCGGCCTTCGCCGAGGATGGCTTCTTTCGCACCGGCGACCTCGGCTATCTCCGCGCGGGCGGCGGCTTCGTCTTCCAGACCCGCATGGGCGACGTGCTGCGCCTCGGCGGCTTCCTGGTCAGCCCGGCGGAGATCGAGGCGCGGCTGCAATCGCATCCGAGCGTCGAGGTCGCCCAGGTGGTCGGCGTCCAGACCGCCGGGGGTCCGCGCGCCGTCGCCTTCGTCACCGCGGCGGCCGGCGCCGCCATCGACGAGGAGGCGCTTCGCGCCTATTGCCGGCATGGCCTCGCCGGCTACAAGGTGCCGGTCAGGGTGGTGCGCCTCGACGCCTTCCCGACCACGCCGAGCGCCAACGGCAGCAAGATCCAGCGCGCCAGGCTGCGCGCCATGGCGCAAGCGCTGGACGCGGCCGGGGCCGGCCCGTAAGTTTCGCCGGTTGCGCCGCCGGTTGAGCCCGCTTGGTGGTATTGGTAGACACAACGGACTTAAAATCCGTTGGCCGGTAACGGCCGTGCCGGTTCAAGTCCGGCAGCGGGCACCAGCAAGGTCCGGGCGCATCGTGTGGGAGAATTCGATGCTGCGTTACCTGACCGTCTGGGCCTTCCTGACCGCTGCGACCACCCTCGAGGCGAGCGGCGATGCGATCGTCCGGCGCGGCCTGTTCGACAGCGTCGGACCGGCGAAGCTCGGCCTGCTGCTCGCCGGCGCGGTGCTGCTGTTCGGCTATGGCGTCATGCTCAACCTCGCGCCGCAGCCCTTCGAGCGCGTCGTCGGCCTCTATATCGCGACGCTCTTCGTCGTCTGGCAGATCATCAGCTTCATCGCCTTCCGCAGCGTCCCCGGCGGGCCGATCCTGCTGGGCGGCGCGCTGGTCATCGTCGGCGGGCTGATCATCACCTTCTGGCAGCCGGAACAGCCCTAGCCGTCCTTCTTCGGCTGTGCGGCTTCGTAGCGCACGGCGAGCTTCTCATAGCTCTCGGCGATCTGCCGCAACTGCTCCTTGAAGTGCGGGTCGGTGGTGTCGGCGGCCCAGCGGCGGGCGCGCGCGGCTTCCTCGCGATAATGTTCCCCCCGATTCATCCGGCCAAGCTAGCAGCTGGCCGGGCGCCGGCGGTATCGGGTATTCACCCCAGGCGCGTGCCGGTCCAGCGGCCGCTATCTGCGGGCGAGATTCGCGCGGCGCGCGCAGTCCGTGCCGATGTTTCATTCACGGGCGCCTGCCAAGCGCCATATTAACGATTGTCCAGCACCGCGTCGGCGATCTTCTCGGCGGTCATCAGGGTCGGGAAGTTGGTATTGGCGCAGGGCACGGTCGGAAACAGCGAGGCGTCGACCACGCGCAGGCCCGCGATGCCGCGCACGCTCCCGGCCGGGTCGGCGACCGCCATGGGATCGTCCTCGGCGCCCATGCGACAGGTACAGGAGGCATGCCAGGCGCCGATCGCCGCCTTGCGGGTGAAGGCTTCCAGGCTGTCGTCGTCGCGCATCAAGTCGTCGAAGCGGAAGCCCTCGACGATGAAGCGGTCGATGAGTTGGCGGCGCAGCGCCGCCGGCCCGTCGAGCAGGCGCGCGAGTGTCGCGGTGATCAGCCGGTTCCTCGCATTGACCGCGCCGACCTTCTTGACCCGCTCGCTATAGCTGGCGGGGAAGGGATCGGAGGTCACCGCCTGGAGCGCCGGACTCAATTGCAGGCGGCCGGCGCGGCGGAACGCGTCCATCAGCCGGTCGAGGTCGCGCCGGTCGGAGAGCAGGTTGAACTCGACGATCGGCTCGCGCCGCCAATCGGCCGCGGCCAATCGCACCTCGCCGGTCTCGGAGTAGGTCTTGTAGACCGCGAGCAGCAACGAGCCGATCTGTTCGCCGACCGGATGCCAGGCCGACTTGTCGATGCAGACGGCGAACATGTCGCCGGCCGGCGCGCCGCCCATCCCGGAGGAATAGCGCAGCGCCACCAGGATGTGCCGGCGGGTCAGGCCGTTCAGCCGCGCCGCCGGCTTGATGAAGGAGGAGAGTGCGATCGAAGGATGGTCCATCAGCCGCTGGCCGACGCCGGGGAGCGCGGCGCGCACCTCGATGCCGAGGTCGCGAAGATGGCCGACCGGTCCGATGCCGGCGCGCAGCAGGTGCGCCGGCGAATGGATGGCGCCGGACGACAGGATCACCTCGCGGCCGCGGAACTCGTTCGGCTTGCCGTCCACCATGGCCTGCACGCCGACGCATTGGCGGCCCTCGAACAGCAGCTCCCTGACCTGGGTGCCGGTGGCGATGGTCAGGTTGGCGCGCTGGCGCGTGCCGGGATCGAGATAGCCGATGGCCGCCGAGACGCGGCGGTCATAGGCGTTGGAGATGGTGATGGGGAAATAGCCGTCCTTGAATTCGCCGTTCTGGTCGGGCAGATACTCGAAGCCGGCCGCCTTGAAGGCTTCGGCCGTGGCCTTGGCGTGGCCGTTCCAGAGTTCGGGGAAGATGCGGCGGACCGGAATGCGCCCCTCCTTGCCGTGCCACGGTCCGTCGAAATCCATGTCGCGCTCGACCTTCTTGAAGTAGGGCAGCACGTCGTTCCAGCCCCAGCCCTTGGCGCCGCGCGCCTCCCATTCGGCGTAGTCGCTCGGTGCGCCGCGATTGGCGAGCTGGCCGTTGATCGAGGACCCGCCGCCGAGCACGCGCGCCTGCTCGTATTTGCGTAGCGGCGGACGAGCCTCGTTCGGATTGTTGTGCGAGATGACTTCGGTGTGCGCCTTGAGCTCGGTCCAATGGAAGCGCGGATCGAAATAGGCGGTGCCGGGATAGCTGTCGAGGATTTCCGCCGGCACGCGGCCGTCCGGCGTGTCCTGGCCGGCCTCGCACAGCAGCACGCGGTTGGCGCTGCGGGCCGAGAGGCGGTTGGCCATGACCGAGCCGGCCGAACCGCCGCCGACGATGATGTAGTCGTACATTACCTGCCCCCGCGTTCGCTTGATCTAGACCACCGGCGCCATGCCGCCGTCGATATTGATCGCCGTGCCGGTGATGTAGGAGGCGGCGTCGGAGGCCAGGAAGCAGGCCATGTTGGCGAATTCTTCCGGGTTGCCCATGCGGCCGAGCGGCACGTTGCCGCCGAGCTTCTTCACATAGTCCTCGAACGTGCCGTTGCTTCCTTCCGCCTTGTGGCGCTGCACGAACTGGTCGGTGACGAACAGGCCGACCAGCATGGCGTTGACCAGCACGTTGTAGGGCGCGCCTTCGCCGGCCAGCACCTTGGTGAGCGCCATGCCGGCGGCGCGCGTCACCGTGGTCGGCGCGCTGTTCGCCCGCGGCGCCTTGGCGCCGGTATTGAGCACGTTGATGATGCGGCCCCAGCGGCGTTGCTTCATCGCCGGAAAGGCCAGCCGGATAAGCCGGATGGCGGCGAACAGCTTGAGCTCGAAGTCGGCCTGCCAGATGGCGTCGGTGATGCTCTCGAAGGCGCCGGTCTGCGAGGTGCCGGCGTTGTTCACCAGGATGTCGACCTGGCCGAAGGCTTTGAGCGCCGCGGCGTAGGCGGCCTCGATATCGGCAGCCTTCGACACGTCGCAGGCGATGGCGACGATCTGGCCACGGGCGGCCGCGCCGATCGTGCGCCTGGCCGCCTCCAGGGCCTCGGCGCCGCGCGCCAGGATGGCGACATTGGCGCCGGCGGCGGCGAAGCTGGCCGCCATGGCGAGGCCGAGGCCTTTGCTGGCGCCGGTGATCACGGCATTGCGCCCGTCCAGTCGAATGTCCATGGCTCGCTCCCCGGGGCAGAAGGAGCGATCTTAGCGGCTCGGGCCGGGTTTGGAATATGGGGCTAGGTCGTGGGCAGATGGCGCGCGATGAGCGCGATCTTGTCCAGCGTCGCCAGCGCGTCGCGGATCACGCTCTCGACGCCATGGTGCCGGGCGGCGACCACGAGCCGGCTGCTGGCGCAGAGGCGAAGCGCGCTGAGCGGCACGCCGCCGCGGCTGCCGCAGGCGACGGGCTGCCCAACCTCGCAGCGCCGCGCGGCGACGGCGCAGGCGGGATCGCCCGCGGCGAGGCCGAGACAGCCGGCCGCGTCCCGGTTCAGCAGGCGGTAGACCCTTTCGGTTTCGCCGCGGCTGAACGGCGCATGGCGGCCGTCGTGGCGCAACAGGAAAGGGAAGATGCTCGAGATGTCGTCCCAGGATTTCGTGGCGGTCAGCGGCCAGCGCCGCAGCGGCGCGATCTGGAGCGGCTCGAACTGGGGATCGTCGGCGAGCCGCGCCGTCACCACGGCGGCAAACCGCGACAGGATCGCTGCAACCTCGGCCTCGGGCACGGCGCGAAAGGCTTGCAGCTCGGCCAGCGCCGCGTCCCAGCGCAGCAGCAGGCCGAAATTCGCCGCCTGCGGCAGCGTCCGCGCTGCCGCCCAGTCGCGCGGCCATTCGGCCTGCGCCGCATAGGCGGCGAGGCCCCGGGGCAGCGGCTTCGCGCGCCATCGGGCGCCGCGCATGCCCGGTATCAGCAGGGCGCCGGAAAAGGCCGGGCCGGTGAGGAATTTCGAACCGGTCAACGCGACCATGCAGCCTTTTTCGAGATAGGCGCGCAGCGTGGCGGGCGCCAGGCGGAACTGGCAGGCATCGATCAGTACGTCGAGCGTCTGCGGAAAGCGGCGTTGCAGCGCGTCGGTGCAGGCGAGGCTCGGGGCGATGAGGCCGGTCTTGGAAACGTCGATGGCAACGAGCAGGACGTGGCGGCCGGCCGTCGCCGCGACCGTCGCCACTGCCTCCACCTCGGCGTCGACGGCTGCCGCCGGGCGGAGCGAACCGTCGGCGGCGCGGGTCGCGACGGCGACCACGGCAAGCGCTCTGCCGCCGTCGATGCCGGCATCTTCGATCACGCCGCCGCCGAGGGCGGCGCGGGCGCTGAAATGCCGGCCGGCAAGTGCCGCGCCGACGCGGCTGCCGGTTTCCGCCGGCTCGACCATGATGGCGACGGTCGGTGCGCCGGCCGCGCCGGCGGCAAGCTGTCCGGCCAGCAGGTGGATGTCGGTGCCCGAGGCGGCGAAGACCATCGCCAGGTCCGGCAGGTCGGCGATGGTGCA
>DATKQA010000661.1:0-3027 GCA_035523835.1 Candidatus Sulfotelmatobacter sp. | reverse complement strand
GCAGCGCCACCTTGGAGGCGAAGGCGGCATCGTTGCCGGCGGCGAGCAGCGGTGCCGCCTCGCCGATCGCGCCGATCAGCGGCTCGAGCCAGGCCTCGTCGGCCTTGGCGAAATCATGCAGCACCCAGGTCAGCACCAGATCCTTGTCGCCGGGATGGCCGATGCCGAGCCGGCAGCGGCGGTAGGCGGTGCCGATATGGGCATCGATCGAGCGCAGCCCGTTGTGCCCGGCATTGCCGCCGTCGAGCTTCATGCGGAGCTTGCCTGGCGCCAGATCCAGCTCGTCATGGAACACCACCACCTCGCCGGGCTCCGCCTTGTAGAAGCGGAGCGCTTCGCCGACGGCGGCGCCGGAGCGGTTCATATAGGTCAGCGGTTTCATCGCCAACACCTTGTCGCTGCCGAAGCGGCCCTCGGCGATCAGGCTCTGGAAGCGCGCGCGATAGGGCGAGAAGGCATGGCGGCGGACCATTTCGTCCACCGCCATGAAGCCGATGTTGTGCCGGTTGCGGGCGTGCTCGGGGCCCGGATTGCCCAGCCCGACCAGGAACAGCATGCCTGAACCGTAACCGCGGGACGGTTACGGCTTCTTGCTGTCCTTGCTGTCCTTGCTCTCCTTGGCCTCGGCGGCCGGTTCGGCCTTTTCTTCCCCGGCGGCGGCCGTCGCACCTTCCGCGGCCGCTTCCGCCGGCTTGGTCTCCACCTCGGCGACGACCGTCGGCGCCGCCACGGTGGCCACGGTGAAGTCGCGATCGGTGATCACCGGCCTGACCCCATCGGGCAGCTTGATGTGGCTGATGTGGATGGAGTGGCCGATGTCGGTGCCGGCGAGGCTGATGGTGATGTTTTCCGGGATCGAGTCGGCGCGGCAGTAGAATTCGATCTCGTGGCGCACGATGTTCAGCACGCCGCCGCGCTTGATGCCCGGGCTCAGGCCTTCGTCGATGAAGGCGGTCGGCACCATGACGCGGATGCGCGAATTGGCGGCGATGCGCAGGAAATCCACATGCACCGGCCGGTCGGTGACGGGATGGAGCTGCACGTCGCGCGGCAGCACACGAACCTTGGTGCCGGCGATGTCGAGATCGAGCAGCTTGCTGGTGAAGCTGCCGCGATTGAGCTCGCGCACCAGCAGCTTGCTTTCCACCGAAATCAGCGCCGGCGCCTCCTTGTTGCCATAGACCACGCCGGGTACGCGTCCCGTGCGGCGAACGGCCCGGGCGGTCCCCTTGCCGGCCCGGTCGCGCGCCTCGGCGACGATGCTATTCACCTCGCTCATGTCGCTCTCCTTCGTCTGAGAGAAGCGGTCAACCGCCGCTTCCCGCCTTGGCGTCGGCCTCCAGGGGTGCCGCCCGCCGGTTAGAAACTTCTCGGCCGGTTCAGTCGAACAGGCTCGACACAGACGACTCCTCGCTGATCCGGCGCATCGCCTCGCCGATCAGCGGCGCGATGCAGATCTGGCGGATGTTGCGCGACAGCCGCACCGCCTCGGTGGCCAGGATGCTGTCGGTGGTAACCAGTTCCTGCAGCACCGAGGCCGCCACCCGGGCCACTGCGCCGCCCGACAGCACGCCGTGGGTGACATAGGCCGAAACCGACTTGGCACCCTTTTGGATCAAGGCGTTAGCGGCATTGCAGAGAGTCCCCGCGGAATCCACGATGTCGTCGACGAGGATGCAGCGCCGCCCTTCGACGTCGCCGATGATGTTCATCACCTCGGAAACGCCCGCCTGCTCGCGGCGCTTATCCACGATCGCCAGGTCGGCGTCAAGCCGTTTTGCCGTCGCGCGCGCCCGCACCACGCCGCCCACGTCGGGCGAGACGATCATCAGGTCGCCGCCGTTATAGTGCTCGCGCACGTCGCGAACGATGTCGGGTGCGGCGAACAGGTTGTCGGTCGGGATGTCGAAAAAGCCCTGGATCTGCGCCGCGTGCAGGTCGAGGGTCAGCACCCGGTTGGCACCGGCGGTAGTGATCAGATTGGCCACCAGCTTGGCCGAGATCGGCGTCCGGCCGCCGGTCTTGCGGTCCTGGCGGGCATAGCCGAAATAGGGCAGCACCGCGGTGATGCGCTTGGCCGAGGCGCGCCGCAGCGCGTCGATGCAGACCAGCAGCTCCATCAGATTGTCGTTGGCCGGATAGGACGTCGATTGGATGACGAAGACATCCTCGCCGCGGACGTTCTCATGGATCTCCACGAAGACTTCCATGTCGGAAAAGCGCCGCACGCTGGCCTTGGTCAGCGGCACGTTCAGATAAGTGGCAATGGCTTCCGCCAGGGGACGATTGCTGTTCCCCGCGAGCACTTTCATCGACAATGCCCTCGCTGATCGACCCCGGGGGCCCCACCCCTTCGGACGCGGCGGAATTTATCAGCGCGTCATCAGCCTGTAAACTATGGATGCGAAGGCAAATTGCCGCCTTTTCGGGCGTTTTACGAGCCGGCCGCGGCGGCCGCCTGCAGGAGCTGGATCAGGCCTTCGGCGCTGCCCGAGGCGGCGGCATTGGCGATCGGCCCCCAGGCGCCGTCAAGCGTGCCGGCCGGCACCTGGTTCTGCTGGCTGACCGTGCCGACCGAGGTGCCGTCGGCCTTCACCACCCGCCATTCGATCTGCACGAGCTGCATGGCGCCGCGATCCTGCAGGCGCACCGTGCCGAGCGCGAGCAGGGTGCCGGCGCCCTCCCGGTCGACCACGGTGACGTGGTTGCGTTCCAGGATGGCGCGGATCGCCCGGGTAAGCGAAATCCGCCCGTCGCCCGGCGCGCCTTCGACCGGCCGCAGCACGACCCGCGGCGTCGGCACGGCCGCAGCCGGCGGCGCTGCCGCGGCTGCCGCCGCTGGCGCCGGCAGCGGCGCGGGCGAACTCGTCGCCGGCCGGATGAGTGCTTCGATGCGGGTGGCGGCCCGTTCGGCGATGGCCGCCATCAGCCGGGGATCGTGGGCCTGCAGCGCCGGGGTTGCGGCGGTTTCCGACTGGGTTATGGCGCCGCCGGTCAGGCCCTTCGGATCGATCAGGCGCCAGGTGA
>DATKQA010000660.1:0-6463 GCA_035523835.1 Candidatus Sulfotelmatobacter sp. | reverse complement strand
CGCCGCAATCAATTCGCGCCGCCGCCACGATTGCCGACCATTTTAGCCACAAGCGCTTGCTCTGCTCTCGCCCAACGAGGCCGACAAGGGGAGCGGGACAATGAAACATCTTGGCCTGGCCGCGGCTGTGGCGCTGGCGGTCGCCGGCAGCAGGCCGAGATTGTCGAGCAGCAAGCCGAAGACGAGCGGCGAGGCGGCTTGCGCGGCGCGCGCCGGAGCCGACAGCAGGCCGGAGCGCTGGCCGTAGCCCGCCGGACCGAAGATGGCGAGCGGCAGCGTGCCCTTGGCGATGGTCAGCATGCCATTGCCGGCGCCGTGCAGCAGCGAGAAGGCGATTGCCGCCGGCGCACCGAGGAGTGCGAGGCAGGCGGCGCCGAGCGGATGCAGCAAGGCCGCGATGCGCGTGGCGATCACCGGGTGCACGCGCCGGAGCAGGCTGAATTCCACCACCCGGGCGGCGACCTGCGCCGGGCCGACCAGTGCCGCCGCGGCGATGGCGCCGGCCGGCGTGGCGCCGGCCGCCTGCAGCAGGCGCGGCAGATGTGCCGCCATGGCGCCGGTGACGAACCACACGGCGGAGAAGACGAAGGCGAGCACCAGCATGGCGCCGCGCGGCGCGTCCGATGCCACGCCCGCCTCGATTGGCAATGCCTCGTCTTTTTCGCTCGTCGGTGCCGCGGCGGGAACCAGGAAGCGGTTGAGCGGCAGACCGAGCACGAGGTGCAGCGCCGCCCAGACCAGGCAGGCGCCGCGCCAGCCGATGGCGTCGTTGAAGAACGCCGTCGCCGGCCAGCCGACCGTGCTGGCGAAGCCGGCGATCAGGGTGATGCCGGTGATGGCGCCGCGCGCGTCGCGGCCGTAGAGGCTGGCGAGCACGGCAAAGGCGGAATCGTAGAGCCCGGCGCCCATGCCGACGCCGAGCAGCGCCCAGGCCAGCGCCATGCCGATCCAGCCATGCGCCGCGGCGAGCAGCGCCAGGCCGGCGGCCAGCACGATGTTGGAGAAGATCAGCACGGCCCGCCCGCCGCCGCGGTCGATGGCGCGGCCGACCGCCGGGCCGATCAGCGCCGACAGCAGCAGCGCGGCGGAAAAGACGCCGAACACCGCGGCGCGGGTCAGGCCGAGCGAGGCTGCGATCGGATCGGCGAGGATGGCGATCAGGTAGTAGCTCGACGCCCAGGCCAAGGTCTGCGTCGTGCCGAGCGCGGCGACAATGACGGGGCGGCGGAAGGCCAAGGCGGCGCCTGCCGCGTGGTCAAGGCGCGAAGGTGGTCAGCGATTTTCGGTGTGAAAGGTCTTCGAGATCACGCGCCAGCGGCCGCCGAGCTTCACCAGGCTCAGATAGTCGGTGAAATAGCGCGGCGGCAACGCGCAGTGCACCTTGGCGAAGGCGGTGGTCGGGCCGGAGCGGTCGATGCTGACCACCCAGTCGTGCCGCGGCAGGCCCTGCGAGCGCGCCGACGGCCGGCTCCGGATCAGGTCGAACCATTTGGCGCGGCTCATGTCGTTCAGCTTGCCGTCGCTCACGCTGAAGAGGTGGCTCTCCTCGTGGAAGATCGCGCCGAGCTTCTCGGTATCGCCGTCGTGCAGCCCATCGAAATAGCCCTGCAACAGTGCTTCCAGTTCGGCCACGTCGCCGCCCATGCGACTCTCCTTCATGCTGCCTGCCGGCCTAAGCCTTGGCAGGTCCGGCGGAGAATGTCGAGCGCTTCGGCGATGTCCGCTTCCTCGACGATCAATGGCGGCAGCAGCCGCACCACGTTCTGCGCCGCGGCCACGGTGACCAGGCCGTTGGCCAGCAGGTGCTCGATCAGCAGATCGTTGGGCACGGCGGCCACCAGGCCGAGCATGAGGCCGGCGCCGCGCACCTCGCGGATGACGCCGGGATGCGCCGCCGCTACTTCCGTCAGGCCGTGCCACAGCAGACGCGCCATGCGGTCGACATGGGGAAGGAAGTCCGGCCGCAGGATGACGTCGACGACGGCATTGCCGACCGCCATGGCCAGGGGATTGCCGCCGAAGGTCGAGCCGTGCGTGCCGTAGGTCATGCCGCCGGCCGCCCGCTCGCTGGCGAGACAGGCGCCGAGCGGGAAGCCGCCGCCGAGGCCCTTGGCGGTGGCCAGGATGTCGGGCGCGATGCCGGCCCACTCATGGGCGAAGAGCTTGCCGCTGCGGCCCATGCCGCACTGGATCTCGTCCAGGATCAGCAACAGGCCGTGCCGGTCGGCGAGCGCACGCAGGCCGCGGAGATAGTCGAGCGTCGCCGGCACGATGCCGCCGTCGCCCTGCACCGGTTCGACCAGGATGGCGGCGGTCTCCGCGCCGACCGCGGCCGCCGCCGCGGCAAGATCGCCGAACGGCACCCGGTCGAAGCCCGGCGTCGGCGGCCCGAAGCCGTCCAGCATCTTCGGCTGGCCGGAGGCGGCGCAGGCGGCGAGCGAGCGGCCGTGAAAGGCGCCTTCGGCGGCAATGACGCGCCAGCGCTCCGGCTGGCCGATGTGGCTGAAATACTTGCGCGCCACCTTGAGGCTGCATTCGATGGCCTCGGTGCCGGAATTGGTGAAGAACACTTTTTCGGCGAAGCTGGCGCCGCACAGCTTGCCGGCAAGTTCTTCCTGCCGCGCGATGCGGAAATAGTTCGAGGTGTGCCAGAGCTTGTCGGCCTGCGCCTTGAGCGCCGCCACAGTCTCGGGGTGGCAATGGCCGAGGGCCAGGGTGGCGATGCCGGCGGCGAAATCGAGATAGCCGCGGCCGTCGGCCGCGAACAGACGCATGCCGGCGCCGCGCTCGAAGACCACCGACGTCGGCTTGTAGGTCGGCATCATATGGGCCATGGCCACCTCTCGATTAGCTTTTCTCAGCAGGGAATTCTGCAGCCAGCCGTAGTCTTTCTATAAACTCTTTTTTGACAAACGATGATTTCTCGTCATCAGATTAGTTTTTCTAATTCGATCACGAGGCCGCCATGCGCTCCCTCCCGCCGCTGAATGGCCTGCGTGCCTTCGAGGCGGCGGCACGGCACCTGAGCTTCGCCCGCGCCGCCGGTGAGTTGAACGTGACCCCCGCCGCGATCAGCCACCAGATCAAGGCGCTCGAGGCGCGGCTCGGCACGCCGCTGTTCCGCCGGCGCAACCGCGAGGTGTTGCTGACCGACGCCGGTCAGGCGCTGCTGCCGGGCGTGCGCGACGGTTTCGACCGCCTGGCGGCGGCGGCGGAGCGGGTGCAGAGCCGCGAGGCGGTCGGCGCGCTCAATGTCAGCGTGCTGCCCTCGCTCGCCGCGCGCTGGCTGGTGCCGCGGCTGGCACGCTTCCATGCCCGTCATCCCGATATCGACCTGCGCCTGTCGGCGACGCAGAACGTGGTGGACTTCTCCCGTGAGGACTTTGACGCGGCGATCCGGCATGGGCGCGGCACGTGGCCGGGGCTGCGCTGCGACCTCCTGCTGCGCGACGAGTTCTTTCCGGTATGCAGCCCGAGCCTGCGCGAGGGGCCGCTGCCGCTGCGCACGCCGGAGGACCTGCGCCATCATGTGCTGCTGCACGACAGCGCGCGCGAAGATTGGCGGCTCTGGCTGGCAGCGGCCGGCATCGGCGGCATCGATCTTTCGCGCGGGCCGAGTTTCAACGACGGCAGCCTGCTGGTGCAGGCGGTGGTGGCGGGGCAGGGCGTGGCGGTCGGCCGGCGCGCCCTGGTGGCGGGCGAACTGGCCGCCGGCCGGCTGGTGCGGCCCTTCGACGTGGTCCTGCCGGTGGATCGCGCCTATTACCTGGTCTGTCCCGCCGCAGCGGCGGAGAGGCCGAAGATTGCCGCTTTTCGCGCCTGGCTAATGGCCGAAGCGGCCGAGGACGAGGGCTGAAACGACAACGGGGCCGCCTTGCGGCAGCCCCGTCGTTCGAAGCCGGTGTGGTCGGCGCGCTATCAGCTACGCCAGAACGGCTTGCCCGACTCGATCAGCGCATCGACACGGCTGATGCCCATGTCGAGCAGCTCGCGCTCGCTCATGTGCGACAGCTCCATGCGCTCGCGGATGCGCCGTTGCCAAGTCTGGAACACCGCCTGAGCGCGCGCGACCAGCCCGGTCTCCTGAGCGGCGGCGCCGATGCCGGCGAATTCGCTGTGACTGACCAATGCCATTGTCTCTTCTCCTTCGCCGCCCCAAGCCTTGCCGAGGCTGCATATCTATTCGACACGGTGATGATATGGGGCCATGGTGCGACGCAACAACGGCGCAGTTCTCATGCGAGCTATGTGGAAAAAGCAGGGATCCGCCGGGCTGCGTTAGCGCTTTATTAAGTCAATGATTTTGATGGACTTTGCGGTCTGTCGTCGAAGCCGCGTACGGTCTTCAAAGGATCGATATTGCGGTGCAAACAGAGCTGCTATGCAGCACTTACAGGGCTGGCAGACCAACCACCAGATGATGGGTAAAGAAGCGTCACAGCCACAATGGGTGTGCTGCCTGCCCGCTGGTCAGCGCAGACGCTGGACCTCTTCCGGCCGCGCCACGGTGACGTTCAGGTCGTTGACCAGACCATTCGCCAGCGAATAGACCCAACCGTGCACGCACAAGGATTGGCCACGCGCCCATGCGTCCTGCACGAAGACGTCGGAGGCGACGTTGCGCACTTGGTGGATGACGTTGAGTTCGCACAACCGGTTGAGCCGGGTGCGCTCGTCGGCGATCGCCTCCAGTTCGTGGCGATGCTGCTGGTGCACCTCGCGGATCGGATGCAGCCAATGATCGACCAGGCCGAGCCGCTGGCCGTCCACCGCGGCGCGCACGCCGCCGCAGCCATAGTGTCCGACCACCAGGATGTGCTTCACCTTCAGCACGTCGACGGCGAATTGCAGCACCGAGAGATAGTTGGCGTCCTGCGGCGGCGCCAGATTGGCGATGTTGCGGTGTACGAACAATTCGCCGGGGTCGAGGTCGACGATCTCGTTGGCCGGCACGCGGCTGTCGGAGCAGCCGATCCAGAGATATTCCGGCGCCTGCTGCCGTTCCAGGCGCTTGAAGAAATCGGCGTCGGCCGCCACCTTGCGAGCGGCCCAGGCGCGGTTGTTGGCTTTCAGGTGATCGATCATGGCGCAGTCATAGCCGCTGCGCCGACTGGCCACAAGGCCGCAGGATGCCACGCCGGAGCGCTGCCAGCCGGTTCAGGTCAGGCGGAAGCCGATGCGGAAAGCGCCCCAATGGCGGCCGTGGATGCGGATCGGGGCTGACAGGTCCTTCATCAGGGCGAACGTGCCGCCGCCCATGTCGCGGCGATAGGTCTGCAGCAGAAACGGCTTGGTATTCGCCGCCACCTTCTGCACCGCGCGGTCCTGGAACCGGCGCCGGTTGCGGCAATTGGCGGCGTTCCACACGGGATCCTTCCCCTGCGGCTGACGGTAGTTCGGGTTGTGCGTCGGCAGATAGCCGCCGCGCGCCCAGGCGACGGCGAAGACGATGCGCGGATCGATCTTCTGGACCGGGTCCTGGATCGGCGGAAGGATGCGGTCGGTCAGCTCGACATAGTCGGTCAGGTACTGCTGCGGATCGGTGCCGGCGATCGGGCGGTAGTTTTCGTCGAAAAACTGCTCGAGCGTGATGGCGCCGTCGCGGATGGCGGCCTCGAACGCCGCCTCGATCCGGCCGGCGGTCTCCCGCGCCGCGCGGATCAGCGGCGTGTCGGCGGTCTCGACGCCGCTCTCGGCGATCAATTCGATCAGGTTTTCGCTCAGGTTCAGCAGGCCCTCGACCCGTTGGTCGGCCTGCTTCAGATTGGCCGAGGACAGGTCGACGCCCTTGACCAGATCGCCGAGCGAGTGCTGCACGGCGTCGCAATGGCCGAGATTGCTGCCGGCCGCCTTGGCGATGGCATCGACGTCGCCGCCGACGGCGGCGAAGGCCTCGTGCACGCGGCCGATCACGCCCTGCATCAGGTCGGCGCCTTCGCCCGCTTCTTTGGCGTGGCGCGAGGCGGCGTTGCTCTCGCCGATCAGGTTGCTGATCTGGCCGGTCAGGTCGCGCACGGTATCGCCGATCTGCTGCGTCGCCTTGCGGGTCTCTTCGGCCAGGTTCTTGACCTCGCCGGCGACCACCGCGAAGCCGCGGCCGGCCGCGCCGGCGCGCGCCGCCTCGATGGTGGCGTTGAGGGCGAGCAGGTTGGTCTGGCTGGCGATGTCGCGGATCAGGCTGGTGACGGCGCCGAATTTCTCGGCGGCGCTGGCGAGGCCCTTGACGAGGGCATTGGTGCGTTCCGATTCGGCGACCGCCTTGGCGGCGATTGCGGCGGAGCTGCTGACCTGGCGGCTGATCTCGCCGACCGAACCGGAGAGTTCCTCGGCGGCGCTGGCGACGGTCTGCACGCTGGTCGAGGCTTGCTCGGAAGCGGCGGCGACGGCGGCGGACTGGCGCGAGGTTTCCTCGGCGGTGGCGGACATGGCACCGGCGGTGGCATGCATCTCGTTGGCGGCGGAC
>DATKQA010000659.1:0-2482 GCA_035523835.1 Candidatus Sulfotelmatobacter sp. | reverse complement strand
GGAAGCGCCGAGGGCAGCACCACGACGTGGAGGATTTCGCGCTTGCTGCCGCCAAGCGAGCGCGCTACTTCGACCAAAAAGCTGTCCGCTTCCTTGGCCCCGGCTTCGACGGTGAGCAGCTGGGGAAACACGGCGGACACGAACACGAAGATGACCAGCGTCAGGGTGCCGACGCCGAACCAGGCGATGAACAGCGGCAGCCAGGCGATATTGGGAATCGACCAGAACACGAAAATGTAGGGGTCGAGAAGGCGCGCCGCCGGGCGGAAAATCCCCAACAGCAGCCCGACCGCCGTGCCGACCACAAAGGCGATCGACAGGCCGACCGCGAACGGCCAAACGGTCTGTGCCGTGGCGCGCACCAGCTCGCCCGACGCCGTAAGCTGGACGAAAGCGGTGATCACCTGCGCCGGCGCCGGCAGGATGATCGGCGGCACGTTCATGCTCACCAGCTGCCAGATGGCGAAGAACACCGCGATCGACACGATGGCCAGAAGATACTGGCTGCCGGCAATCGCGCCGACCATCGACCTGCCGTTTCTCGGCGCCGGTCCGGGAACGAGGTTGGTCATCTGGCTCATAGTTCCTCCTTGATGCTTTGCCAGGCGACGCTGCGCAGCCGTGCGAATTCCTTCTCGGCACGCGCATCGTAGCTGTAGCGCGGCTGCGGCAGGTTCACCTCGAGCACCTGTTTGATCCGGCCCGGGCGGCGGCTCATGATGATAACGAGATCGGAAAGATAAATCGCCTCATCGAGGTCGTGCGTGATGAACAAGACGGTGCTCTTGACGCGGCCCCAGAGATTGAGCAGCTCGTCCTGCAACACCGCCCGGGTTTGCGCGTCGAGCGCCCCGAACGGCTCGTCCATCAGCAATATTTCCGGCTGCCGCACCAGCGCCCGCGCCAATCCGACCCGCTGCTGCATGCCGCCGGAGAGCTGATGCGGGTAATAATGCTCGAAGCCCTGGAGACCCACCATGCCCAGGGTCGCCTCGACACGATCGGCTTCCTTGGCGGTGAGCGTTCGGCGATGGGCCTGGAGCTGGATTCCGAGCGCGACATTGCCTTCGATGGTCTTCCACGGCATCAGGCCGATACCCTGAAACACCATCGACATTTTCGGGCTCGGAGCGGTGAGCGGCGCGCCGTCGAGCCGGATTTCGCCGGCGTCGGCCGAGATCAGCCCGCCGACCATGCGCAGCAGGGTGGTCTTGCCGCAGCCGCTGGGTCCGACCACGGTGACGAAGCGGCCGCCGCCGATCGTCAAGCTGAAATCGGCCAGCGCCAGCAAATTGTCGCCGCGCGGACTGCGGTAGTTTTTGCGGGCGTTGACGATGGCCAGCTCGGGCATGATGGCGGACTCGCTTTTCCCCGCGAACGGCCCGCCGTTTCCCTGCCCGCTTACTTCGCGGCGGCGCTCTTGCTTCCGTACCAGTCGGGAACGTCGGGCAAGTCCGGGCTTCCCTTGGCGACACCCATCCTGTCGAGCGCCGTCTTCAGCGGCCCGGTGTCGTACACGTCGGCCGGCTTGGAAAGGTATTGGTTGGGAGTCTCGTTGCGCAACTTGAAGAACAAATCCATGATCTTCTGCGTCGCCGCGTAATTGACGCCGCCGTTGACGGTGAAATAGCCGCCGTCGTGGAACAGCTGCCACGCGGCTTTCAGCTGCTGTTTATTCAGGCCGCTGTTGGCGAAAATCTTTTCGGAGGCATCGACCCAGGCGTCCGGATTGTCCTCCCATTGGCGGCCGGCGTCGAGCATCATCTCGACATAGCGGGTCGCCGCGGCTTCGTGGTCCTTGATCCAATCGGCTCTGGCCACGATGACGATCCGGGGCACCGGCGGAGTGTATTTGGCGGTGTGGGCCAGGACCATGTGCACGTTCTTCGTGTAACCCTTGGCCTGGGCGAGAGCGGCACCGAGATGAGAAAGGCTGGCCAGCTGCGTGCGGCCGGTATCGATGGCCTCCAGGCGCGGAGCGTCGGCGCCGGGTATGGGGACGAATTGGAAAGCGTTGGCTTTAAGACCCATGCCCACGGCGGTCATTTGCGCGTTGAAGCGCTGCGCCCCGCCCAGGCTGGCCACGGCCCAGGTCTGGCCCACCGCGTCCTTCAGCGTCTTGTATTTGGTCTGGCCCCAGACTTCCTCGTCGCCATAGGGGGTCATGACCATCAGAATCTTGATCGGGGCGCCCGAATAGAT
The DNA here is from genome assembly GCA_035523835.1 of Candidatus Sulfotelmatobacter sp. Lineage (GTDB taxonomy): Bacteria > Pseudomonadota > Alphaproteobacteria > Ferrovibrionales > Ferrovibrionaceae > DASQHM01. The sequence goes on along the minus strand of DATKQA010000659.1, from coordinate 280 downwards.
GCCGCCGAGCACGGAAATGATGTCGCTGGTGGCGACCTCGGTCGTTTTGGTCACGACCGCCTGAACCCGCACCGGCCCGCCGCCGCCGAGCCTGGGGCCCGCGTTCAGCACCAGGTCGTGTTTGGCGAACAGGCCCATGGCCTGAGCCATCGCGTTGTAGCTCAGTGAGGGGTCCGGAGTCGGCACCAGCCCGGTCGCCGTGATCGGAATGGGAGCGGCACTCGAAGTGGACTCGGGGGGCGTGGCCGACGCCTGGACGGTCGCGACGATCAGCGCCGCC
>DATKQA010000658.1:0-2517 GCA_035523835.1 Candidatus Sulfotelmatobacter sp. | reverse complement strand
TCGCCGAGCGAAATATCGCCGTCCGCCGCCTGCTCGAGCTGGCTGACGCGGGCGGCGAGCTCGGGGCCGAGCGCGCGCGCCGCCGCGCCGCGCAGCGCGCGGCCCTCGGCGCCGGCGCTGGTGGCGTCGGGCTGAAAGGCGAGGCCCCTGAGCCGGCCGACATATTGGCCTTCCACCGTCACCTCGCCCTCGTCGCCGACGTGGGCGCCGAGCTGGCTGCGGTCGCGCAGCCGCTGCACCAGCACCGCCGTGCGCCGGTCGACGAAGCGTTGCGTCAGCCGCTCGTGCAGCGCGTCCGACAGCTTGTCCTCGATGGCGCGCGCCCGTTCCTGCCAGGCGCGCGCGTCGCTGAGCCACTCGGCGCGGTGCGAGACATAGGTCCAGGTGCGGATATGGGCGATGCGGCCGGCCAGCGTGTCGATGTCGCCGTCGGTGCGCTCCAGCGCCGCCACGTGCCGCGCCACCCAGTCGGTCGGCAGCACGCCGTCCGGCGCGGCGAGATGGCGATAGATCTGCCCGAGCAGCCGGGCATGGGCGTCGGCCATGGTCTTGCGGAAGTCGGGGATCTGGCAAACGCTCCACAGCAGGCGGACGCGCGGCTGGCCGCGGGCCAGGGCGGCGATCTCGGCATCCTGGCTGAGCGTGCGCAGCGCCAGGTAGTCGTCGGCGTCGCGCGCCCGGCTCAGACAGTCGAGCGGCGGCGCCTGGTCGAGCGAGCGGATCAGCTCGCGCGGGCTGGAATAGTCGAGCCTGATGTTGCGCCAGCGTGCATGCGCCACGGCATCGAAGCGATGGTTCTCCACCTGCGCCACCAGGTCGGCGTCGAGCGCGCCGAGGTCGGCCGTGGTGCCGAAACTGCCGTCGTTCATGTGCCGCCCGGCGCGGCCGGCGATCTGGCCGACCTCGGCCGGGGTCAGGCTGCGCGGGCCGGCGCCGTCGAACTTGCGCAGGCCGGCGAAGGCGACGTGGTCGACGTCCATGTTGAGGCCCATGCCGATGGCGTCCGTCGCCACCAGGAAATCGACCTCGCGGTTCTGGTAGAGCGCCACCTGGGCGTTGCGCGTGCGCGGCGACAGCGCGCCGAGCACCACCGCGGCGCCGCCGCGCTGGCGCCGCACCAGTTCGGCGATGCCATAGACCTCCTGCGCCGAGAAGGCGACCACGGCCGAGCGGCGCGGCAGGCGCGACAGCTTCTTCGGCCCGGCGTAGTGGAGCTGCGACAGGCGCGAACGCTGGATGAATTCCGCCTCCGGCACCAGCCGGCGGATCAGCGCCCGCACGGTCTCGGCGCCGAGGAACATGGTCTCGGCCGCGCCGCGGGCATAGAGCAGCCGCTCGGTGAAGACATGGCCGCGCTCGGCGTCGGCGACGAGCTGCACCTCGTCCACGGCGACGAAGTCGAACTCGCGGTCGAGCGGCATGGATTCGACGGTGCAGACGAACCATTGCGCCGCCGGCGGCACGATCTTCTCCTCGCCGGTGACCAGCGCCACGGCGCGCGCGCCGTGGCTCAGGACGATGCGGTCGTAAATTTCCCGGGCGAGCAGGCGGAGCGGCAGGCCGATGACGCCGGAGCGGTGCGCGAGCAGCCGTTCGACCGCAAGGTGGGTCTTGCCGGTATTGGTCGGGCCGAGCACGGCCATGACCCGGCCGCGGTCCGCGGAGGCGTGGTACGACGCCATGGTGTGCCTAAAGATTAGGTGATTCGCCGGCCAAGGCAAGGCGCGCGGCAGCCTTGCGGGCGTCGTGTGGCTTCTGGACCCACAACGAAAGCGAGAATATCTGGACAAAAATCCCCGGCTTCGGCAAGGTTTCGAGCGGGGAGCTTGAAGTTTCGAGTTGGGGAAAATCATGAACATCCGAAATCCGGCTTTTGCACTCGTCTGTGCATTGCTTGCGGCGTGCGCGTCTGCGGGAAATGAAAAGGTCCGCACCGAAACCATGGCTTCGGTTGGCGCCAAGGTGACCAAGGGCGTGACCACCAAGGACCAGGTAAAGGCGCTCTATGGCGAACCGATGTCGGTCAGCCTGACCGACGCCGGTGGCGAAGTGTGGCACTACGCCTATGCACACGCGACCGCGACAGCCGTCAGCTTCGTCCCCATCGTCGGTCTGTTTGCCGGCGGCGCCGATGTGAACAAGAACGAGGTCGTATTCATCTTCGACAAGAATAACGTTGTCCAGAACTACACCGTCCATGCGTCGCAATCCGAGGTCCGCCGCGGCGGTGGCGACGTGAATACGCAATAATCCACGCGGCCGCGCCGGCGCACTCGCCTGCTTCGCCGACCGCCGGTGCGGCGACCGGGTCGACAGGGGGGCTACATGTTACGCTGCAAATCGGTATTCGCGCTGCTAGCCGTGGTGATCGCGGCGCTCATGCTCGGCGCCTGCGCCGGCGACATCGCCACGCCGGTCCCGGTGACGCCGCTGGCGTCGGCAGAGCGGGCAAAGCTGAAAATCTCCGACGTCACGGCCCAGGCCAAGCCCGGTGTGGTCATGACATCCTTTGAGTTG
>DATKQA010000657.1:0-5824 GCA_035523835.1 Candidatus Sulfotelmatobacter sp. | reverse complement strand
CGCGCTGCCGCCGGCCCGATAGACGCCGCCCGGCGCGGCCGGGTAGGTTAAGCGCCAGACTGATCGAAAAGGACCCCAGCGATGGCGATGCGGCTCAAGTTCGGCGGCTTTCTCGCGCCCCACCACCCGGTGGGCGAGCACCCGATGCTCCAGTTCCAGCGCGACCTGCGCCTGGTCGAGCATATGGACAAGCTCGGCCTCGACGAGTTCTGGTGCGGCGAGCACCATTCCTCGGGCTGGGAGATGATCGGCTCGCCGGAGATGTTCCTGGCGGTGGCCGGCGATCGCACCAAGCGCATCCGGCTCGGCACCGGCGTCGTCTCGCTGCCCTATCACCACCCCTTCAACGTCGCCCAGCGCATCGTGCAGCTCGACCACATGACCGGCGGGCGGGTGATCTTCGGCACCGGGCCGGGCGCGCTGCCCTCGGACGCGCATACCTTCGGCATTCCGCAGACCCTGCTGCGCGACCGCCAGGACGAGGCGATCGGCGTCATCCGCCGGCTGCTCGCCGGCGAGGAGCGCTTCTCCTACGAATGCGACTGGTTCAAGCTCAACCAGGCGCAATTGCAACTGCTGCCGCTGCAGGAGGAGATCCCCATGGCGGCGGCCTCCTCGATCAGCCCGTCGGGCATGCAGCTCGCCGGCAAGTACGGCATCGGCGTGCTGTCGATCGCCACCACCTCGATCGAGGGCTTGCAGGCGCTGCCGACGCAATGGAGCTTCGCCGAAGAAGCGGCGGCCAAGCACGGCCAGAAGGTCGACCGGCGCAACTGGCGCGTGGTCATGTCCTGGCACCTCGCCGAATCGAAGAAGCAGGCGGAGGCCGAGGCCATCGACGGGCTGCACTGGTGGCACAACGAATATAACGTGCGCGTGCTCGGCCGCCCGGCCTCGTTCCGCGTCGAGGACAAGCACGAACTCCTGGCGCAGATCGCCGGCGGCAAGGCCGGCATCGGCTCCTCGGTCATCGGCACGCCGGACGAGCTGGTCGGGATGGTGCGCGAGCTGCAGGCGGTGACCGGCGGCTTCGGCGCGGTGATCGGCTTCTGCCACGACTGGGCCAATCCGGAGGCGACCTTGCGCTCGTGGGAGCTGTTCGCCCGCTACGTGGTGCCGGAGCTCAACGGCTATACCAGGAACCAGAAGGCCTCGGCCGACTTCCTCGCCGCCAACAAGGACAAACTGATGGCCGGCATGATGCAGGCGGTGATGGCCAAGGTGCAGGGCAACAAGGTGGCCGAGGAAGCCATGGCGGTGACCCTCCGCCAGCGCGGCGGCGCCTTCCGCCCCGGCGCGCCGCTGCCGGCGGAGCGCGACGACGCGGCGGAGTGAGGGGAGCGAAGCGCCGCTCGATCACCAGGATCCCAAAGCTTCCGACAACAGCGCGGCGGCGGGCTCGACGAAAGGATTGATGAAGACGACGCCGCCGAGTTCGCGGCCGTGCTGCAAGTCTTCGCTCAGGAGGAGGCGACAGCCGGCCTGCCGCGCTATTGCCCAGATCATCGCATCCCAGAATGCGAGACTGTGGCCGGCGACGGCATCCATCGCCGCCGTCAAGGTTTCGGCGTCGGCGGCATGCACGGGGAAAACGTCGCGCCAGTTCGCGACAATCGTCGCGGCTTCCTTCGGCGGCACATTGCATTTGCCGGTGGCGACGCGAAAGAACTCGGCCAGGGCTTGCAAGGTCAACAGGCAATCGAGATCGGCGGCGCGCCGAACGATGCGCTGCGCGATCAGGTGGCGGCTGCCGGCATCACGGTCGGCCGCATAGACCAGGATATTGCTGTCGAGCGTCAGCCGCATAGGACCGCGCGTCAGCGGTCGTACAAATCGTCGCGGCGAAAGCGGACATTGCCGAGCGAAAGATCGAGCGAGCCGAGCAAGCGCTCGACGGCCGCACGCCGGCTCGCGCCGACCGTTTCGGGCCGCGCCGGACCAAGCTTCGCCACCGCCGTGCCGCGGCGGGTTATGATGATCTCCTCGCCGGCCGCGGCTTCGGCCAGCAGCTTGGAGAAATCCTGGTTCGCCTCGCGGGCAGAGACATATTTCATGGCTTCCAATATAGTGATGTAACTACATTGAAGTAAATACTTATTCAAGCTGTGGAAAGTCGGCAAAGCCAGCGTGGTAGGCAACTGACCAGCCCCGCAAGTGGCAAAGGTGCGGGATGAGTTTTCATCCCGCGGTTTGGTCTAGCTCGGAGAGGCGACGATCAACACAATATTTTGTGGCTCGGTCCTTGCTGTTACCCCAAATCAGCCCCATTTCTTTAAAAAGAAGCGCGACGTCTGAGGTTCGCATGTACCTAAATTCCACGGAACTCCTACGAATTGCGGCCAGCCATGACTGTCATTTCGTGGTGGAGCGAGCCCCACCCCTCGGCAAGCTAAAAAGAGACTTTGTCTCCCTCGTAGCGCCTGATGGAAGATTTCTAGCTGAGGTTCCGTACCCTACCTTGCAGGACTACTTGCGTGCGGTTCTGATCGAACAGGAGGGAGAAGCGGGACAAGACGGTCGCACGACCTACCGATTAACGCGCGACGGCTTTAAGAAGGGGCTAATGCGCCCTTCGTCGCCGCCCGCTGCAACATCGCGAGACGGCAAATAGGTCCGGAACTTGACCTCGCGCCATCTCTGGCTCGCCGGCGCGACCGGCGTCACCGGCAACCTGCTGCTGCAGCGGCTGCTGGCCGAGCCTGACGTCGGCGGCATCACCGCGCCGGGCCGGCGCGCGCCGGCGGCGAGCGATGCGCGCGTCACCACCATCGGCTTCGACCGGCTCGACGCGGCGCCGGCCCCGGCGGCAGCCTTCTGCTGCCTCGGCACCACGCGCAAGCGCGCCGGCTCGCGCGCCGCCTTCTATGCCGTCGACCACGACCTGGTGCTGGACTTCGCCCGCGCGGCGCGGGCCAGGGGCTGCGAACGCTGCTTCCTGATGACCGCGGTCGGCGCCGATGCGCGGTCGTCGAGCCTCTATCTCGGCACCAAGGGGCGGGTCGAGGCCGACGTGGCGCGGCTCGGCTTCGCCGACCTGCAGCTCTTCCGCCCGAGCTTCCTGATCGCGCCGCGGATGGAATCGCGCGCGGTGGAGATCGTCGTCGCCGCCATCGCGCCCTATATCGATCCGCTGCTGGTCGGCCGGCTGCGGCGCTACCGCTCGATCCCGGCCGCCACCGTCGCGCGCGCCATGGCGGCTTCGTTGCGCGCCGCGCCGCGCGGCAAGGCGATCCTGCACTACGACGAGATGATCGCCCTCGCCGCGGCCTAGCCGGCGGTTGAAAGAGCCTCGGGCCTTGCGTGGCGTCGTCGTTCCCGCGAAAAGCGGGAATCCAGTAATTCCAACGAATTCTGGATTCCGGCTCGCGGCTTCGCCATGGCCGGAATGACGCAGCGAGGCTTTTTCAATAGCCTGCGAGAAGGCCAGCGTCACAATCTGCTCACAGGAACCGGCGGCGCGGCGCGCGGTTGGCATTTCAGCATTCCCGGCTTTTTTGGAGGTTGCCGATGCACCGTACCGCCGCGCTCGCCATCCGCCTGTTCGGCGGCACGCTCGGGCTCGCCGCCCTGGCCGCCGCCGCCCATCCCGCCCTGGCGCAGGACACGAACGCCAAGGCCTTCGTCGCCGGCACCATCCGCGACGACGTCGCGGCGGTGCAGATCGGCCAGCTTGCCATGGAAAACGGCGGCAGCGTCGGGGTGAAGGACCTCGGCCAGACGCTCGACACCGACCATTCGCTGGCGGCGGCGGAGGCGAGCAAGGTTGCCTACGGCCTCGGCATGCGGCCGTCGGGCGATCTCACGCCGCAGGCGCAGCGCGAATACGACCGGCTGGCGAAGCTGCGCGGCCCGGCCTTCGACCGCGAATTCCTGCGCGCCACCATCGCCAAGCAGCGGAGCGACATCCGCGCCTTCACCGCGGAAGCGGCGGCCGAGCAGGGCGAAGCGAGCGCGCTGGCGGCGCGGCAACTGCCGACCCTGCGCCAGCACCTGACAGTCGCCGAGGATCTGCAGCGGGAAGCGCGCATGCACTCGGAGAGATAGGGCGGCGCGCCGCCCGCCGCAGTCTCAGCCCTGGGCGGGCGCCGCCTGCGCCGCCGCCGAGGCGGCGGAATATTTGGCGATGGCGGCCTCCAGCGACTTGGCGAGCTCGGCACCGAGCGCGCCGCCCTCGCCCTTGACCCGGCCCTTGACCACCGCCTGCATGGCGTCGATATGCGCCTTCAGAATCTCCAGGTGGTTGTCGCTGGTGCCGCAGGCGCCGACGGTGAGATCGTAGAGCGACTTGCCGAAAGTGGTGATGAGCGGATAGCCGAAGGTGCCGCCCTGCCCCTTCAGCTCGTGCGCAAGCTGGTTGGCGCGGTGGAAGTTCGGCAGGCGCATGTCGGGCGCGCGCGGCTTCGCCGTCTCGTATTCGGTATAGAGCGAGGTGATATAGCCGCCGACCCAGTCGGGATAGTCCTCGGCCATCTTCTGGAACTCGGCTTCCGCCGCGGCCAGCGCCTCCGCCGCGAGCGAGCCGGTCTCGCCGCCCTTGCCGAGGCCGCCGGCCTTGTCCTTGAGCTTGCTGCGCAGCCGGTAGATGCGGACGCGCACGTTCTTCTTGGCGGGAGCCTTAGTCATAGACCACCTCCACGCCCTCGTCGTTCTCCTTGAGCTTGCGCCGGTCCTCGCCCGGGAACGGCAGCACCTGGCGCCGGCGGTCGGGGCCGAAATAGCTGGAATTGTGGACGAACTGCCGCGGCCGGTCGATCACCTGCAGGAGCCGCTGCGACACCGTCTCCACCGAGAAGGGCTTGGCCAGCATCTCGGTGACGCCGAGCTCGCGTGCCTCGGCCACCTTGTCGACGTCGGCATAGCCGGTCAGCATGATGAAGGGCACGAAGCGGTCGGTGCTCTCCTTGTGGCGGCGCACCCAGCGGAGAAACATCGAGCCGTCGACCGGCGACATCTGCCAGTTGGAGAAGATCAGGTCGATCGACATGACGCCGGCCTTCATCGGATTGGCGGCGACCAGCTTCATGAACTCGATCGCCTCGCCACCTTCCTTGGCGGTGCGCACCGAGCCGACGCCGAGCGCCTTCAGCGCCGTGTGCAGCAGCGAGCGGATATAGGCATTGTCCTCGACGACCAGCACCGAGACGCGGTCGAGATTGTATTCAGCCATGGAACGCCCCTCGCCGGGCCGCAGAGGTGAAATCGCTTAGCCCCATTAAGCGTCTGATGTGGTTACCAAAGGCTTAAACCGGGGCGGCGTGCGGCGGGGAAGGCGGAGAGGGCGCGGGAGCGATGGAAAGAATAGTGACCACGCCGATCCCCTCGTCATGCCGGCGACAAGCCGGCATCCAGGGACCCGCCCAACTTGCCTGGACCCCGGCTTTACGCCGGGGTAACGACGAGGGCGCGTTGAGGGCGACGGAAAAACGGTGACCAACTTTTTCTCATCGTCATTCCCGCGCCGGGCGGCCCCTGGCGGCGGCAGGGGGCCGCCGGTTGACGGCGCGGCCGGCCTCGCTTCTAATCCGGATTAGGAAATAGCGGGAAAGGCACCGGGCCATGCATGTGGGAATGGCGGCAATCTTCCAGAATCCGGAGCGGGCGCGCGCCGATTTCGACGTCTATCACGAGGACCTGAAGCTCGCCGAGCAGGCCGAGCCGCTCGGCTTCGAATCGGTCTGGAGCGTCGAGCACCATTTCACCGACTACACCATGTGCCCGGACGTGCTGCAGTTCCTCACCTACATGGCCGGCCGCACGCGAAAGGCCCGGCTCGGCTCCATGGTGGTGGTGCTGCCCTGGCACGATCCGATGCGGGTGGCCGAGC
>DATKQA010000656.1:0-2272 GCA_035523835.1 Candidatus Sulfotelmatobacter sp. | reverse complement strand
CGCACCCACAATGGCTGGACGGATCGCCCGGTGCCCGACGCGCTGCTGCGCGAAGCGGTCGAGCTTGCCTTGCTCGGCCCCACCAGTGCCAATTCCTCGCCGATGCGGCTCGTCTTCGTGCGCTCGGCAGAGGCCAAGGCGCGGCTCAAGCCGGCGCTCTCGCAAGGCAATCTTGCCAAGACAATGGCGGCGCCGGTGACGGCGATCGTCGCCTACGACCCGAAATTCTACGATCATTTGCCGAAGCTGTTCCCGCACGCCGACGCCCGCGCCTGGTTCGTCAGCAGCGAGGCGCTGGCGGAAGAGACGGCGTTCCGCAATTCCACCTTGCAGGGCGGCTATTTCATCATCGCCGCGCGGGCGCTCGGCATCGACACCGGGCCGATGTCCGGCTTCGACAAGGCGAAGGTGGACGAGGCGTTCTTTGCGGAGACCGGCTGGAAGTCGAACTTCCTGGTCAATCTCGGCCACGGCGACCACTCCAAGATCTTCGCGCGCAGCCCGCGCTTCGAGTTCGACGAGGTCGCCAAGATCGTCTGAGCATCCGCTTCCGGGGATCGGCGGGCGGGGCGTAGAACAAGCGCCATGCTGATCCTCGGCCTGGATGCCGCGCTCGCCCGCGCCTCTGCTGCCGTTGTGCGCGACGGCACGGTGCTGGCTGAGCGCGTCGTTGCCGGTGAGCGCGGCCAGGCGGCGGTGCTGCCGCCGTTGCTCGCCAGCGTGCTGGCGGAGGCGGGCGTGACCGTCGCCGATCTCGATGCCGTGGCCGTCACCGTCGGGCCGGGCAGTTTCACCGGTGTCCGAGCGGCGCTGGCCCTGGCGCACGGGCTGGCGCTGGCGGGCGGCAAGCCGGTGCTCGGCGTCACCGTCGCCGAAGCCTTGGCCGCGGCGCTGCCGGCCACCCGGAGAACCGTCTGGTGCGCCATCGACAGCCGGCGGGGCCGGGTGTTTCTCGACATCGCCGGCACCGTGCGCCCCTGCGCGCTGGAGGCGTTGCCGCCGGCGGCGGGGCCGGTCGCGGTGACCGGTGATGCCGCCGTCGCCGTTGCCGTCAAGCTCGCGGCGCGTGGCGATAACGTGCAACTGACCGATGCTCGCCTGCCCCGCGCCGCCGACGTGGCGCGGGTCGGTGCGAAACGCCTGGCCGGTGCGCTGCCGCCGCTGCCCGCCCAACCGCTTTACGTCGATCCGCCGGAAGCCAGGCTGCCGGCCGGCGGCCTGCGCCCGGCACCCGCCGGATGATGGCCGCGACCCTGGTTCCCGCGACAGGTGCGGACGCCAGCGCGATCGCCGCCTTGCACGCGCTCGCCTTTCCGCCAGAGGAACGTTGGGGAGAAAATATATTCGCCGCTCAATTGGTCCTGCCCGGCGTGTTCGGCTTCCGCACGTCGGATGGCGTCGTGCTGGCCCGGGTTGCGGCGGACGAGGCGGAAATCCTGACGCTCGCCGTCATCCCGAGCGCGCGTCGGGCCGGCCTGGGCCGGGCGCTGCTCCAGGCCGCCGAGGCATGTGCCGCCGCCAATGGCGCACGGACAATGTTTCTGGAAGTCGCCCCCGGCAACACGGCCGCCCGCACCCTGTATAAGAGTGCCGGCTACGCCGAGGTCGGTCGCCGGCCGCGTTACTATCCCGACGGCGCGGACGCGCTGGTATTAGCGCACGCGCTCAGCCCCGGCGCAGCCACAACTTCGTAATACCGTCTGCGCCATCCTGCCGTGCCAGCACTGCATGGCCCTGCGCCGCGGCGGCCGCAGGAACGTTTCGACGCGGTTCTTCGCCGCGCAACAGAACCAGCAAAGTCTGGCCGGGGGACATGCAGTCAAGAGCAAGCCGCGTGCGAACGAACGTCATCGGACAGACCTGTCCGGTAATGTCGAGCACGCGATCAGCGGGCAGGTCGAGGGCGGTCGCTGGCAGGTCGCTGATCTTGGACATGACTGGACAGTTGTTGCCTGACGAAATATCCGTTGCGAAACACGGCCGCTCGTACCTATATGGCGCAAGTCTCGCGGTTCGAAAGGGAGTATGATGACCGAAAGCGCGCCAACGCCCGATGTGCTGGGTTTGACAGCCCAGATCGTCTCGGCGCACGTCTCGAATAACTCTGTCACGCCGGACGCATTGCCGTCCTTGATCCAGGATGTTTATCGGACGCTTTCCGGTGTCGGCAAGGAAGCACCGCAACCCGATAAGCCGCAGCCCGCCGTTCCGGTGAAGAAGTCGGTCTTCCCCGACCATATCGTTTGTCTGGAGGACGGCAAGAAGCTCAAGA
>DATKQA010000655.1:0-2705 GCA_035523835.1 Candidatus Sulfotelmatobacter sp. | reverse complement strand
GGCCGCGGGCGGCGGCGGGCATGGGGACCAGGCGGTGAAGGCCGGCTCGGCCGATGACGCCGCCTTCATCATGAAGAACGCGTCCAGCGTCATCGTCGTGCCCGGCTACGGCATGGCGGTGGCCCAGGCGCAGCACGCGCTGCGCGAAATGGCCGACAAGCTCAAAGCCGAGGGGGTGAAGGTGAGCTACGCCATCCATCCGGTGGCCGGCCGCATGCCGGGCCACATGAACGTGCTGCTGGCCGAGGCCAACGTGCCCTACGACGAAGTCTTCGAGCTGGAGCAGATCAATTCCGACTTCCCGCAGACGGACGTCGCCTTCGTCATCGGTGCCAACGACGTCACCAACCCGGCGGCGCGCGACGATCCGAAAAGCCCGATCTACGGCATGCCGATCCTCGATGTCGACAAGGCCAAGACCGTGCTGTTCGTCAAGCGCTCGCTGGCGTCCGGCTATGCCGGCATCGACAACGACCTCTTCTACAAGGACAACACCATGATGTTGTTCGGCGACGCCAAGAAGATGGTCGAGGATATCGTCAAGGCGCTTTAACAGGCCCCGACGGCTGGATTTTCGCGCCGGTCAGCCTTATCTTCCTCGCCGGTCCGGCGAAGGATCGGGCGCGGTCGCGCGTGTAGATCGTTAGCGCCGCTGCGGCGCGCCGCCGAAATTCAGGCTGCCTTGATCGTGACGTTGCTGCCCGACGCCAATCTGGAGCCTTCATCGATCCCGCCGGCGTGGGAGCGCGAGCCCGAAAAGGTGCTCGCCGCCGTGATGCAATCCATCGCCGCGGCGCCGCAATCGGTCACGCTCTATGCGCTGGCCGCCGGCCTGCTGACCCGGCTCGGCCGCCGCGACGAGGCGGCGTCCCTGATCGAGACGGCGCAGAACGCCTATCCCGACCTGCCGCTCTATCGCGACAAGGATTTCCGACTGCTGCAGCGCCGCGCGCAGGACCGCGGCCTGCCCGCGGTTCTGCTCAGCACGCAATTCAAGTCGGGCTCGGTCTATATCGCCAGCACGCTGCGCCAGGGCCTCGGCCTGCCGCATTGCTATGTCACGCGCACGCCGATCGACGAGCGCATCGTGCCCGCCTGGCTCGACCTCTTCGCCAAGGGCGGCGCGCTCGCCCAGGAGCATCTGGCGGCCGGGACGGAGGCGTTCGACCAGCTCATCCGCGCCGGCATCGGCCGCATGGTCGCGCATATCCGCGATCCCCGGCAGAGCCTGCTGTCGGCCGTGCACTATCGCGCCGGGCTGTTCAACGCGACCACCGCCGGCGCCCTGGTCGCCCGTGCCGGCTTGCCGGACGATTATGCCGGTTGGAGCCTGGCGCGCCGCCTCGACCACTACCTCGACGACGGCTATGCGGCGCAGGTCGAATGGACCGCCGGCTGGCTCGCCGCCGCCCGCACGCCGCCGGCCGGCCTCGATGTGCTGCTGCTCGACTACGGCCTGCTGCACGACGATCCCGTCGACTACTTCCGCCGCCTGCTCCAGTTCTACGGCATTGCCGAGACCGCCTTCGACGGCAGCGTGCTCGCCGGCCGCCCCGCGCCCGGCACCATGCACTTCCGCACCGGCACGACGGACGAATGGCGCAAGAGCCTGAACCCGGAGCAACAGCGCCGCGCCAGCGCCATGCTGCCGGCCATCGTGGCCGACTATTTCGGCGCGTGACGCGGTGCGGTGCGCCGCGGGGCGCGCCGGACTTAGCGAAGCATTAACCATGGCCGGGGGATAGTGCGCGGGCGCAATCTGCGCGAGCCACAGTTCTTTACCGCCCGGCCGCGCCTCAAGGAGTTCGATCGACGGTGGCGCTTCCGCGGCCCTTTCCCACTGCGACGGCGGCAGCCCGGCGCACTGTGCCCTTCGTCGATCTCGGCCGGCAATATGACGAGGAAAAGGCCGAGATCCACGCCTGTGTCGAGGCAGTGTTCAAGAGCGGCGTGCTGCTCGGCGGCCCTTCGTCGAGGAATTGGAGCGGCAGCTTGCCGCCTACGTCGGCACCCGGTTTGCCGTCGCGCTGAATTCCGGCACCGATGCGCTCCGCCTCGGCATGCTCGCGCTCGGCATCGGCCCGGGCGACGAGGTGATCACGCCGCCCAACTCCTTCGTCGCCTCGACCGGCACCATCGCCGAGGCAGGCGCCCGCCCGGTCTTCGCCGATGTCGGTCCCGACCAGAATATCGATCCGGCTGCGGTCGCCGCCGCCGTCACCCCCCGCACCCGGGCCATCGTCGCCGTGCATCTCACCGGCCGCGTCTGCGACATGGCGGCGCTCAAGGCGCTCGCCGGCCGCCACGGCTTGGCGCTGATCGAGGATGCCGCCCAGGCCTTCGGTTCGCGGCTGCACGGCAGGTCCGCCGGTGGCCTCGGCACCATCGGCTGCTTCTCGGCGCATCCGCTGAAGAACCTCAATGCCGGCGGCGACGCCGGCTTCGTCACCACCGACGATGCCGAGGTGGCGGCGCGGCTCAGGCGGCTGCGCAATCATGGCCTCGCCGACCGCAACACCTCGCTGCACTGGGCCGGCGTCTCGCGCATCAACGCGCTCGATGCCGCGCTGCTGCTGATGCGTCTGCCGCGGCTGCCGTCGGTCGTCGAGCGGCGCCGGCGCAACGCCGCCGCCTACCGCGCCGCGCTCGCCGGATCGTCGGTCTTCGTGCCGCCGTGCCGGCCGGGGGAGTTCAACACCTTCCAC
>DATKQA010000654.1:0-2294 GCA_035523835.1 Candidatus Sulfotelmatobacter sp. | reverse complement strand
CACGACGCGGCGCCGAAGATGTACGACGCCGCCGGCCTCAACGCCCCCCACATCGTGCAGACCGCCCTCGCCGCGCTCGGCCACGAAGCCGAAGAACTCCCCGCTACAGCCTGAGGCTCAGGCCTTCAGCGTCCGGTAGTGATAGCCATAGGCGGTGCGGAAGCCCGCTTTTTCGTACAGGCCGAGCGCCGGCAGATTTTCGCTCTCCACCTGCAGATAGGCTGCGCGCGCGCCGCGCTCCCCGGCCCAGCGGGCAAGCACGGTCAGCACCGCCTGCGCCGCGCCCTTGCGGCGATGGCGCGAAGCCGTGCGCATGCAGAAGATGCCGAGCCATTCCGCCTCCAGCACGCCGAGCCCGACCGCGGCCGGCTCGCCCTCGCGCGACACCAGCGCGAAGCAATGCTCGGGGCGGATGCGCGCCAGCAGGGCACGGCGTGCCGCCATGTCCTCGATCGTGCCGTCGGGCCAGCAGGTCGCCAGCCACGGCGGGTCGGCGTGATGGTCGAAATGCGCCTGGCCGGTCACCGATGCCGCCGCGATTCCTTCGATGCCGGCGCATTGTACGACCACGGGTGCCTCGATGCCGTAGCCGCGTGCCGCGAGCATGGCGTCGAGCTCGCCCGGTTCCGCAGCCGGCGACATCTGAAATCGCGGCGGCCGGTCGCGGTCGCGATAGAAGGTTTCGACCTCGCCGATGCGCTGGCCGATCGGCCCGTCGGGCGCCGGCGCGAGCGGCAGCACGGAATTCACCCGGCGATTGGGCGCCGACGAGGTACGCAGCCGCCAGCCGCCGCGATAGTCGATCTGCTCTGCCGGCCAGGCGGCCGCCGCAAGGCGCTCGATCAGATCGATCTGGCTGGGCGGCAGCGCGTGCATGAGAGAATCCTCGATCCGGCAAAAGCGGCATGCAAGCCCGAAGTTGCCGTCCCGCGCTGTCATCGTCCAGGCGGCCTGGTTCGTGCTCTAATGCCGTTCATGACGACGGCGAGAGAACGGCTGGACCAGCTTCTGGTGCAGCGCGGCCTGGCGGAAAGTCGGGCCAAGGCGCAGGCACTGATCTTGGCCGGCCTGGTCTGGAGCGGCGAGCGGCGCCTCGACAAGCCGGGGCAGAGCCTGGCGCCGGACGCGCCGGTCGAGGTTCGCGGCAAGCCGCATCCCTGGGTGTCGCGCGGCGGCGTCAAGCTCGCGCATGGTCTCGCGCATTTTCGGATCGATCCGCACGGCCGCATCGGCCTCGACCTCGGCGCCTCGACCGGCGGTTTCACCGATGTGCTGCTGCAGGGCGGCGCCGCCAAGGTCTATGCCGTCGATGTCGGCCATGGCCAGCTCGACTGGCGCCTGCGCAACGATCCGCGCGTGGTGGTGCTGGAGCGGACTAACGCCCGGCATCTGTCTCGTGTCGAGGTGCCGGAACCGGTTGCGCTGATCGTCTGTGATGCCAGCTTCATCGGTCTGGAAACCGTCCTGCCCGCGGCGCTTGCCTTGGCGGCGCCGGAGGCCCATCTCTTGGCCTTGATCAAGCCGCAGTTCGAGGTCGGCCCGGAGCGGGTCGGCAAGGGAGGCGTGGTGCGCGATCCGGCATTGCACGGCGAGGTCTGCGCCCGCATCGCCGCCTGGCTCGAACGGCGGCCCGGATGGTCGGTCCTCGGCGTGACCGAAAGCCCGCTCACCGGGCCGGAAGGCAACAAGGAGTTTCTCATCGGTGCGGCGTTCCATGCTCGAGATTGAGATCGCCGCCCTCGGCGGTCGCGGCGACGGCGTCGCGGACACGGCGGCGGGCCGCGTCTATGTCCCCTATACCGTGCCGGGCGACAGGGTCGGCGTGCGCCTCGGCCCCGCCGTCGGTGACGGCCGCGCGGGCGAGCTGGTCGAACTGCTGGCGGCGGGCGCGGCGCGCGTCGATCCGCCATGCCCGCATTTTCACGATTGCGGCGGTTGCGCGATGCAGCACGTGGCGAACGGTTTTTATGCCGGCTGGAAGCGCGAGGTCGTCAAGTCCGCGCTGGCGCGCCACGGCCTCGGCGGGGTCGCGGTCGCACCCTTGGCCCGCGTGGCGCCGGGCGACCGGCGTCGCGCGGATTTCGTGGCGCGCCGGGTCGGCGACAAAATCCTGCTCGGCTTCAATCGCCGCGCCAGCCACAAGATCGTCGATATCGATCGCTGCCTGGTGCTCGATCCCCGCCTGGTCGCGCTGCTGACGCCGCTGCGCGAACTGCTCGGCGCCTTCCTGGCGCAGGGTGCCGGCCTGGACGTCAAGGCGACGATGACCGATGGCGGCGTCGACCTCCTGTTCG
>DATKQA010000653.1:0-6179 GCA_035523835.1 Candidatus Sulfotelmatobacter sp. | reverse complement strand
CAAGGTCGGCGCCTTCATCCGCCTGAGCGGCGGCACCGGACCCGACGGCATGGCGATGGACGAGCAGGGCAATTTCGCCGTCTGCCACGTCGGCCTCGGCACCGTCTGGCTGTTCAGCCCGATCGGCGAGCCGCTCTATCGCATCAAGTCCGCCGCCGGCCTCGGCACCACCAACTGCGCCTATGGCGGCAAGGACAACAAGACGCTCTTCATCACGGAATCGCAGACCGGCAGCGTGCTCGCGGTCGATCTGCCGGTCGCCGGCCGGCGCCTTTATTCGCATATGTGAGGAAGCCATGAGCACTGCCGCCCTTGTCGAGATCGACTGGCCGCTCGACATCCATCGCGCGCTCGCCGCCGCCGAGGTGCGCCAGGTGGCCTATGTGCCGGATGCAGGCCATGCCCGGCTGATCCAGCTCTGCCATGCCGACAAGGCCATGCGGGCGGTGTCGCTGACCACCGAGGAGGAGGGCGTCGCCATGCTGGCCGGCGCCTGGCTCGGCGGCCAGCGCGGTGCGCTGCTCATGCAATCGAGCGGCGTCGGCAATTGCGTCAACATGCTCTCGCTCACCCGTGCCTGCGGCTTTCCGCTGCTGACGCTCGTCACCATGCGGGGCGAGTGGGGCGAGTTCAATCCCTGGCAGGTGCCGATGGGCCAGGCAAGCGAGGCGGTGCTGAAACTCTGCGGCGCCACGGTCCATCGCCTCGACCAGCCGGCGCGTGCCGGGGAGATGGTCGGCGCGGCGGCGCGGCTCGCCTTCGGCAGCTCCGTGCCTGTGGTGGTGCTGATCGCCCAGGCGATGATCGGCAGCAAGAGCTTCAAGGACTGACGCCATGGTTGGAAAGACCTCACCTGCATTACCCTCCAATGCCATGGATCGCCGCGTTGCCGTGGCGCGGCTGCTCCGCGATCGCGGCGAGCTTCTGGTCGTCGCCGGCCTCGGCGCCCCGGCCTGGGACTGCACCGCCGCGGGCGATCATCCGCTGACCTTTCCGCTGTGGGGCGCCATGGGCGGCGCGGCGATGATCGGCCTCGGCGTCGCCATCGCCCAGCCGCAGCGCCGCGTGCTGGTGCTGACCGGCGACGGCGAGATGCTGATGGGCCTCGGCGCGCTGGCGACCATCGCGGCGCAGCAGCCGGCGAACCTTTCCGTCGTTGTGCTGGACAACGAGCGCTACGGCGAGACCGGCATGCAGCGGAGCCACACTGCGCACGGCGTCGATCTCGCCGGCGTCGCCGCCGCGGCCGGCTTCAAGGCGACGCGGCAGGTGCGCGAGCTGGCCGAGCTCGAGCCGTTGCATCGCGATATCCACGCGGGCGCCGGCCCGCTCTTCGCCCAGCTCAAGGTGGCGCCGGACAAGCTGCCGCTGGTGCTGCCGCCGCGCGAGGGCGC
This sequence comes from Candidatus Sulfotelmatobacter sp., assembly GCA_035523835.1. Classification (GTDB taxonomy): domain Bacteria; phylum Pseudomonadota; class Alphaproteobacteria; order Ferrovibrionales; family Ferrovibrionaceae; genus DASQHM01. The sequence goes on along the minus strand of DATKQA010000653.1, from coordinate 4,785 downwards.
CGAACTGAAGAACCGCTTCCGTACGGCCCTGTTCGGCGCGGCTGCCTTTGCCTGACGTGAGTGAGGGCGGCCCGCTTTACATCCTCGGGCGCGCATGGTACTGACGCGCCCATGCTTTGCGCGACCGGCAAAACCACGACGACGAAAACCACCCTCCGCGGGGCGGTTCGGGCGGTCGTGCGCTGAGATCGGCGACATAGCGATCCCCAAGGCCCCGCCGGCGACGGACGGGGCCTTTCGCTTTCCGGGCTGCCGTCTCCCCGGCCTCAGATGGAGACGAGCATGTGCCCAGAGACGAATTCCCCACCCGGCCGCCCGGCGATCCGGCGCGATCCTGTGGTGGCGGTGGTCGGTGCCACCGGCGCGGTCGGCCGCGAATTTCTCGCCTGCCTGGAGACCCGGCGCTTCCCGCTGCGCGGCTTGCGCCTGTTCGCATCGGCGCGCTCCGCCGGTGTGCGACTGATGTTCAAGGGCGAGGCGCTTCCGGTCGAGGAGCTGACCGACGAAAGTCTCGACGGCATCGATATCGCGCTTTTTTCCGCCGGCAGCACCGCCGCCAAGGTCTTTGCGCCCGGCGCGGCCCGGCGCGGCACCGTGGTGATCGACAATTCCTCCGCCTTCCGCATGGCGGCCGACGTGCCGCTGGTCGTGCCCGAAATCAATGCCGCCGCCATCGCCGGGCATCGCGGCATCATCGCCAATCCGAACTGCGTCGCCATCATTTCCAACATGGCGCTATGGCCGATCCACCGGCGGAACCGCATCCGCCGCATTTTCGCCGCCACCTATCAATCGGCCTCGGGTGCCGGCGCGGCGGCCATGGCCGAGCTCACGGAAGCGACGCGCGCCTATCTCGACGGACGCCAGCACCGGCCGAGCGTGCTGCGCCACCCCTATGCCTTCAACCTGTTCAGCCACGACAGCGCCGTCGATCCCGCGAGCGGCTATAACGGCGAGGAGATCAAGGTGATGCAGGAGACGCGCAAGATCTTCGCCGATCCCGAGATACGCATCGGCATCACCTGCGTCCGCGTGCCGGTGCTGCGCGCGCATTCGATGGCGCTCACCGTCGAGTGCGAAAGGCCGATCGACCCGGAAGCTGCGCGTGCGATGCTGCGCGAGGCACCGGGCGTCAGGCTGGTCGACGATGTTGCGAACAACCGCTTTCCCATGCCGAGGGACGCCGCCGACCAGGGCGAGGTGCTGGTCGGCCGCATCCGCCGCGACCTCGGCGATCCCGACGGCCGCTCGCTCTCGCTGTTCGCCGCCGGCGACCAGTTGCTCAAGGGCGCGGCGCTGAACGCGGTACAGATCGCCGAACACTTGCCGGCTGCCGGTTTCGCCTTGCCGCAGGCCGCGCTGCCGGGTTAAGTCGTCCGACTGCCGCCAGTGCGAGGTTTTGCCGTGACCGACACGCAGCCGCTCGTCTCCACCCGCTATCGCGATCACGGCAAGGACGGCCGTGTCGCCTGGCTGACCATCGAGCGCGAGGCCAAGCTCAATACCCTGAACCCGGCGATGCTCGCCGCTGTCACTGCGGCGGCGAAGGCGCTGCAGCACGACGAGAGCCTGCGTGCCGCGGTGGTGACCGGGCGGGGCGAGCGCGCCTTCGTCGGCGGCGCCGACATCTTCACCATGGCCAAGCTGGCGGAGCCGGCGGCGGCCGAGGCCTTCATCACCTCGGTGCACCAAGCCATTGCCGCGGTGCGCGACATCCCGGTGCCGGTGATCGCCCGGGTGAACGGCTACTGCCTCGGCGCCGGGCTGGAGCTGGCGGCGGCCTGCGACCTCCGGGTGGCGGCCGACAGCGCCGTGTTCGGCATGCCCGAGGTGAAGGTCGGCCTGCCCTCGGTGATCGAGGCGGCGCTGCTGCCGCGCCTGGTCGGCTGGGGCTTCGCCGCCGAGCTGGTGCTGCTCGGCGAGAACATCGATGCCGCCACCGCCCGCGACATCCGCCTGGTGGAAAGGGTGGTGCCCATGGCCGAGCTCGATGCGGCGGTCGACAAATACCTCGGCGCCATTCTCGCCGCCGGGCCGAAAGCCGTGCGCATTCAGAAGGACCTCATGCGGCAGTGGGAGAAACTACCGCTGGATCAAGCGGTTCAAGCGGGAATCCGCAGTTTCAGGTCAACCTACGCCAGCGGCGGAGCGGAGCCCCAGGAGATGCTCGGCCGCTTCGTCGAACGCAAGCGGAAGGGCAAATAGGTCACGGCGCCGCGCCGATTTTTGCAACGCAGCAAAATCTCCCTTGACTTATCCGCCCTCGAAGCGCATGTGAGGCAGCGAGACCTCTTGTCTCGCCTCCCGCAAGCGCGCGTAACGCGCCGGAAGCCATCATCGGCCCGGCCTGTTGATTGCGGGATCATTGGATCGAACAGGGGCTGCCTTGACCGCGCGGAAGGCCGCCTAACCGAAGAAAGAGTTGGACCGGCCACACGGACATCGCCCGGTCCCGCGCTCGAACATCCTGCAACTCTCCGATTCCGGTTTCCGCCCGCCTGCGGCCTTGCTGCGCGGCGATAGCCTCGCGCCATCGTCATGCGGCGAAACCGGCCGGACTCCATCTCATGGAAAGACCTAAGTAGTGACTGACAATATAACCAGTTTTGCCGACCTCGCCCTGATCGAACCGCTGCTGCGCGCTTTGAAGGGTGAGAACTACGCTACGCCGACGCCGATTCAGGCGCAGGCGATCCCCCATCTGCTGGCCGGGCGCGACCTGGTCGGCTGCGCCCAGACCGGCACCGGCAAGACCGCGGCTTTCGCGCTGCCGATCCTGCAGCGGCTGGCAAAAGAGCGCCGCCCGGCGGCCGCGAAAGGCGCCCGCGCCCTGGTACTGGCGCCGACGCGCGAGCTTGCGCTGCAGATCGGCGAAAGCTTCCGCAGTTATGGCCGGCATCTCGGCCTGAGCCATGCGGTGATCTTCGGCGGGGTCGGCCAGCAGCCGCAGGTCGGCGCCATGGCGCGCGGCGTGCAGGTCCTGGTGGCGACGCCGGGACGGCTGCTCGACCTGATCAACCAGCGCCATCTGTCGCTTGCCGGCGTCGAGGTTTTCGTGCTCGACGAGGCCGACCGCATGCTCGACATGGGCTTCATCAACGACGTGCGCAAGATCGTCGCCATGCTGCCGCGGGAGCGGCAGACGCTGCTGTTCTCCGCCACCATGCCGCCGGCGATCGCCGAACTGGCCAAGCGCATGCTGCGCGATCCGGCCGAAGTGGCGGTGACGCCGGTCGCCTCCACCGTCGAGCGCATCGACCAGCGCGTGCTGCATGTGTCGGGCGACAGGAAGGCGCCGCTGCTGATCGACATCCTGCGCGATCCTGCTGTCACCCGCGCGCTGGTCTTCACGCGCACCAAGCATCGCGCCAACAAGGTCGTGCGCGATCTCGACCGTGCCCGCATCGCCGCCGACGCCATCCACGGCAACAAGTCGCAGAGCGCGCGGCAACGGGCGCTGGCGGACTTCCGCAACGGCAAGTGCCGGGTGCTGGTGGCGACCGACATCGCCGCGCGCGGCATCGATGTCGACGGCGTGACCCATGTCATCAACTTCGACCTGCCGAACGAGCCGGAAAGCTACGTGCATCGCATCGGGCGGACGGCGCGGGCCGGTGCCAGCGGCGTCGCCATCTCCTTCTGCGACGGGCAGGAACGGTCCTATCTCCGCGACATCGAACGGCTGACCCGGCAGCGTATCTTCGTGACGCCGACACCCGAGATCAGCGCGGCCGCGGTCGCCGAGACCGCCGCGCGGCCATTGTTGCCCGGCAAGCCGCAATCGGGCGAGCACGGTCACGCCGCTCGCCACAACGCCGGACGACCGGCCGACCGTCACGCAGCCGGGCGTCCGACCGGCCAGCCGCGGCGCTTCGGCCGCAACCGGCGGAAGCCGGCCGGTCATACCGGCGGCGGCCGCCACGCCGCCGCGTCCGCCGTCGGCCAGTAAGACCTCGCCGCGATCGCTTCGACGGCGCGGGTCGGATCGTCCGTCGCCGCCGAAGCTGTTTGCCGCCGCGCCTGCGTTGCCGTGGCATGCGGCGGCCCGGCAACTTCTGGCTTCCTTCGCCTGGTGCCCGCGTCTAAGATGCCGGGCAAAGACGGCGGCCGCAAAGGCCGCGGGGCTGGGCTGATCTGGGAGGTCGTTCATGAACACGGGGATCCGTGCGGGCTTTATCGTGCGCAGCGTCATGCTGGCGGGTGCCGGCTTCGCTCTTTTGACCAATCCTGCGGCGGCGCAAAAGCAAGGCGGCAGCATCACGGTCGGCCTGGAACTGGACATCGCCGGGTTCGATCCCCTGAAGGTCGGTGTGTTCGATACCGCGGCGGAGACCGCCGCGGCGGCGATCTTCGATACGATGACGACGCTCGACGACAAGGGCGTGGCGCAGCCGAAGCTGGCGCTGTCCTGGACCCATTCCGACGACTACAAGACCTGGACCTTCAAGCTCAGGCCCGGGGTGAAATTCCAGGACGGCACGCCGTTCAACGCCCAGGCGGTGGCATGGAACTTCAACCGGCAGAAAGACCCGAAGAACAAGTGCCGCTGCGCCTTCTACATCTCCTTCATCCATGACGTGCAGGCGGTCGACGACCTGACCGTCGTCTATCACCTGAACGATCCCTCGGTGATGCTGCCCGAGCTGATGAACATCGACAGTTCCAACAACGTGATCCAGTCGCCGACCGCGATCCAGAAGCTCGGCGACGAGTACAATCGCCACCCCGTCGGCACTGGTCCCTATGTCATCAAGTCGTGGACGGCGGGCGACCGCATGGTGCTGG
>DATKQA010000652.1:0-5006 GCA_035523835.1 Candidatus Sulfotelmatobacter sp. | reverse complement strand
GAGGCCAACGATCTCTGCGATCGCCTGGGTCCCGGCCTCGGCATCGCCGTCGACGTCTATCATGTATGGTGGGACCCGATGCTCGCGCGCGAGGTCGCCCGCGCCGGGCAGGAACGCATCCTGGCCTTTCATGTCTGCGATTGGCTGGTGCCGACCACCGACCTGCTGCTCGACCGCGGCATGATGGGCGACGGCGTGATCGACATTCGCGGTATCCGCGGCCACGTCGAAGCCGCCGGCTATCGCGGGGTTTGCGAGGTCGAGATTTTTTCCGCCAACAACTGGTGGAAGCGCGACCCGGACGAAGTGTTGCGCACCTGCATCGAGCGGCATCGCCACGTGGTCTGATCCCGGGCGCGAGTCCGGGTCGGCCGGGCTCAATTCCCGGTTGAAAGCTTTAACCGGTTGTAAACCAAGAAAAAATTTTGCCGTTGCCGTGGCCGGCGCCGAAGGTGATAATTTAAGCAGTGCCGACGGGGCGGTCGCCTCGGCGCACTCCGCCAAGAGGGAAGGAACCGACCATGTGGAAGACCCCGAAGATCGTCGAAGTCGCCGTCGGCCTCGAAATCAACGCCTACGCCTGCGCGCTCGTCGCCTGATTTGCTGAAGCCATGCCGGCGGCAGCCGGGACCGGGGTGGTGAGCGATGCGCATCCTGGTCCTTGGTTCGGCCGCCGGCGGTGGCTTCCCGCAGTGGAACTGCAACTGCGATAATTGCCGCCGCGCCCGTCGCGGCGATGTTCTAACGCGCCCTCGGACACAATCGTCGCTCGCCGTCAGCGCCGACGGCGAGCGGTGGCTGTTGCTCAATGCTTCGCCCGACCTCCGCCAGCAGATTGCCGAAAACCCGCCGTTGCATCCGCAGGGCGGGCGACGCCACAGTCCCATCGCCGGCGTCATGCTCACCAACGGCGATGTCGATCATGTCGCCGGCCTCCTGTCGTTGCGCGAAAGCCAGCGCTTCGCCGTCTACGCCAGCGCGCGCATTCACGAAGTGCTGCGCGGCAACAGCATCTTCAACGTGCTCAACGGTGATCTGGTCGCGCGCCGCGAGATGGCCTTGTCCGTGCCGGTGGCGATCGAAAGCGCCGACGGCGACAGCCTCGGCCTCGTTGTCGAAGCCTATCCGGTCCCGGGCAAGACGGCGCTCTATCTGGAGAATGCCGCGGCCGGCCCCGGCTTCGGCACGCAGGTCGGCGATACCATCGGCCTGCGGGTCGGCGAAGCGGCGACGGGCAAGAGCTTTCACTACGTGCCGGGGTGCGCCGCGCTGTCGCCGGCGCTGGCGGATCGGCTGCGCTGCGCTGCGCTGCTCTTCTTCGACGGCACGCTCTGGCGGGACGATGAGATGATCGTGGCGGATGTCGGGAGCAAGACCGGCCGGCGCATGGGCCATATGAGCCTGTCGGGGCCGGAAGGCTCGCTCGCGGCGCTCGCCGGCCTCGGCATCGCCAGGCGCGTCTTCATCCATGTCAACAACACCAATCCGGTGCTGATCGAGGATTCGCCCGAGCGCCGCGCCGCCGAGGCGGCCGGCTGGGAAGTGGCCCATGACGGAATGGAGATCGCCCTGTGACCCCCTTGCTGACGCCGGCCGAGCTGGAACGGAAGCTGCGCGCCATCGGCGCCGAGCGCTACCACAACCGGCACCCCTTCCATAAGCTCTTGCACGGCGGCAAGCTGAACAAGGGCCAGGTGCAGGCCTGGGCGCTCAACCGCTACTGTTATCAAAGCCACATTCCGCTGAAGGACGGCTCGCTCATCGGCCGGGCCGACGATCCGGAGCTGCGCCGCATCTGGCGCCAGCGGCTGGTGGATCACGACGGCAGCAGGCCGGGCGAGGGCGGCATCGCCCGCTGGCTGGCGCTGACCGACGACCTCGGCCTCGACCGCGACTATGTCGTCTCGATGCGCGGCGCGCTGCCCGGCACGCGCTTCGCCGTGGAAGCCTATGTCCGCTACGTCAGGGAAAAGAGCCTGCTGGAGGCGGTGGCCTCCTGCCTGACCGAACTCTTCTCGCCCGGCATCATTTCCGAGCGCGTCGCCGGCATGCTGGCCGGTTACAGCTTCGTCAGCGAAAAGACGCTCGCCTATTTCAACGCGCGGCTCGACCAGGCGCCGCGCGACGCCGACTATGCACTGGACTATTGCAAACGCGAGGCGCGCACACCGGAGCAGCAGCAGCAGGTTCTGGACACGCTGGTCTTCAAATGCAATGTGCTCTGGGCGCAGCTCGACGCGCTCTATTATGCCTACGTCAGCCCCGGCCATATTCCGCCGGGCGCCTTCGTGCCCGCGGCGGCATGAAGGACCGCATCGTCATTGCCGACGCCAGCGTGCCGCGGCTGCCGCGGCACGTGAAGTTCCGCTTCGACGAGGCGCGCCGGCAATGGTTGCTGCTGGCGCCGGAGCGGGTGCTGATGCCCGACGAGATCGCGGTCGAGATCATCAAACTGTGCGACGGCATCGCCACGGTCGGCGCCATCAGCGACGTGCTGGCGGCGAAATATGCGGCGCCGCGCGAGCAGGTCGGCGGCGACGTCATCGCCATGCTGCAGGACCTGGCCGACAAGGGCGTGATGACGGCATGAGCGGGCCGGGCATTCCCTTCGCGCTGCTGGCCGAGCTGACCCATCGCTGCCCGCTGCAATGTCCCTATTGCTCCAATCCGCTGAACCTGGAGCGCGCCGCGGCGGAGATGGACACGGCGCGCTGGCAGTCGGTGCTCGAGCAGGCGGCGCGCCTCGGCGTGCTGCAGGTGCATTTCTCCGGCGGCGAGCCGACGGCGCGCCAGGACCTGGGGGCGCTGGTGCGCCATGCCGCCAAGCTCGGCCTCTACAGCAATCTCATCACCTCGGGCGTGCTGCTCGACCGGCAACGGCTCGACGACCTGGCCGAAGCCGGCCTCGACCACGTGCAGCTCAGTTTCCAGGATGCGGCGGCGGAAAATGCCGACCGCATCGGCGGCTATCGCGGCGGGCACGCCAGGAAGCTCGCGCTCGGCCGATGGGTGCGCGAGGCGGGCCTGCCGCTCACCGTGAACGCCGTGGTGCATCGCCAGAACCTCGGCAATCTCGGCGCCATCATCGACATGGCCGTGGCGCTCGACGCCGGCCGGCTGGAGGTGGCGCACGTGCAATATTACGGCTGGGCGCTGAAGAACCGCGCCGCGCTGATGCCGACGCGCGCGCAGCTCGACGCGGCGACCGCGACGGTCGAGGCGGCGCGCGCCCGGCTCAAGGGCATCATGCTCATCGACTACGTGGTGCCGGACTATTACGCCAGGCAGCCCAAGGCCTGTATGGGCGGCTGGGGGCGGCAGTTCCTCAATGTCTCGCCGACCGGCAAGGTGCTGCCCTGCCACGCCGCCGAGAGCATCGCCGGCATGGCCTTCGAAAACGTGGCGGACCGGCCGCTCGCCGACATCTGGCGGGATTCGCCGGCCTTTGAGCGCTTCCGCGGCACCGCCTGGATGCCGGAACCGTGCCGTTCCTGCGAGCGGCGCGAACTCGACTGGGGCGGCTGCCGCTGCCAGGCCTTCGCGCTCGCGGGCGATGCGGCGGCGACCGATCCCGCCTGCGGCCTCGCCGCCGGCCACGCGGCGCTGGTCGCCGCGGCGGCGCGTGAAAGCGCCGCGCCGGCGCCCGATTTCGTCTACCGCCGCATCGGCGGCGGCTGAAATCTTCCCGACGGACACGGGCTACTTTCCCGAAGCCGTCGGTGCCGTCGCGCCCGTGCCACATCTGGCGCGGCGCCGGACAATTCGTTAAAATGGCAAATAAAATCAGCTCGGCATGTTTGCGTGGCGCTGAAACAAACGGGAGGGAAACCATGAAGCGCTATATTTCGTTGATTACAACAGCGGCCGCCGGCGCATTGGCGCTCGCCGCCGTGGCGACCAGCGGCGCGGCGGGGGCGCAGAACCTCAAGCACTACGATTCCAACAACGCCAATTTCTGGTCGCATCCGCCCGACGACTGGTTTCTCGGCGACGAGACCCAGCAGCAGAAGGGCCTGGCACCGCCGGCCAACCCGCCGACGCCGGCGAGCATGGCCGAGCTCGAGGCCAACCTGAAGAAGATCAAGCTGCCGCCGGGCTTCAAGATCAGCGTCTATGCCGCCAACGTGCCGACGGCGCGGCAAATGGCCTGGGGCGACAAGGGCACCTTGTTCGTCGGTTCCTGGTTCGGCACCGGCAGCGTCTTCGCCGTGGTCGGGCCGGAAGGGCACAAGGAGGTCAAGACCATCATCAAGGGCCTGACGGTGCCGACCGGCGTCGCTTTCCGCGACGGCGCGCTCTACGTGGTCGATATCAGCAAGGTCTACAAATACGACAATGCCGAGGCCAGCCTCGACAAGATGCCGGCGCCGACCATCTATTACGACGACATGCCGAACTACGTGCCGCACGGCTGGAAGTACCTGGTGTTCGACAAGCAGGGCCGCATGTATATTCCGTTCGGACCGCCCTGCAACATCTGCCTGCCGCCGACCAGCGTCTCGCAGATCCGCCGCGTCTATCCCGGCGGCACGGCCGAGATCCTGGCGCTCGGCGTGCGCAACAGCGTCGGCGGCGACGTCGATCCCCGCACCGGCGATTACTGGTTCACCGAGAACGCCCGCGACTGGATCAGCGACGACCTGCCGAGCGACAAGCTGAACCACATCGGGCGCATCGGCGAGCACTTCGGCTATCCGTACTGCCACCAGGGCGACATGCTCGATCCGAAGTACGGCGCCGGGCACAAGTGCTCGGAGTTCGCGCCGCCGGCCCTCAACCTCGGCGCCCATGTCGCGCCGCTCGGGATGAAGTTCTACACCGGCAAGCAGTTCCCGGCGGAATACCGGGACAATATCTTCATCGCCGAGCACGGCTCGTGGAACCGCCACAAGTACCAGGGCGGGCGCATCGTCCGGGTCGTCACCGACCCGACCGGCAAGAGCGCGAAGCAGGAGGTGTTCGCGAGCGGCTGGATCGCCGGCGACCAGAAGTACAACGGCCGTCCG
>DATKQA010000651.1:0-3848 GCA_035523835.1 Candidatus Sulfotelmatobacter sp. | reverse complement strand
GGCCGCGGCGGCGGCGTGCGCGGGTGCCGGCGCCGGCACGGCGCCGGCACGGGCGACCAGCAGCACGCAATCGGCCTGACGCAGGCAGAGCAGGGTCCAGGGCGAGGCGGCGGCCTCGGCGACATAGACCACGAAATCGCGGTTGGCCTCGATCCGGTTGTACCAGTCGCTGGTGCGCTCTTCGCCCTCGCCCCGTTCCACGCGCTCGACCGTGCCGTAGCTCGCCAGCGCGGCGCCGAGCGAGCGGGCGAAGGCAGCGGCGGGAACACCCGCGTCCTGCGGCACGACGGCAAAGGTATGATGCCCGGTGGCGCGCCGCCGGCGCCCCTGGGCCGCTTCCAGCCGGCCGACGATGAGCCGGGCGAGCTGCAGCATGGCGCGCGGATGCTGCGTCACCAGCGCCTCGAAATCCGCCCTGGCGAAACGCATGAGCTCGCTGTCGCGCAGCGCCCGGATCGTGGCCGAGCGCAACCGCCCGGAGATCAGCGCCATTTCGCCGACGCATTCGCCGACCTTGATGCGGCCGATCTCGATCTCGCTGCCATCGCCGCGCTCCTGGAAGGCACCGAGGCTGCCGCTCACCACGATGAACAGTGCATCCGGCGGTTCGTCCTGGCGGAACAGCACGGCGCCGCCGGGCAGCGCGAACCACTCGAGCTTGGCCATGATGGCGGCGAGCGCGTCCGGCGCCAGGCCCTCGAACAGCGGCAATTCCCGCAGCAGCCGCCTGAGCTCGGCCGGTTGCTCGGCCTGCGATGCGCTGATCTCGCTCTCCACCCGCCCCCGATGCGCGGCGATTTTATGCCGCTGCCCGTCGTTTCCCCGCGGTCCAAGTCTAGCGCGTCGCGCCGGAAGGGGCGAGCCGGCGCAAGACCGCCGCCGAGTCCCTGTTGCAGGCGCGAAGTCGACTGGCGCGCGGAGATAGTCGTCGCGGCCGGGCTCAGCCGCAGATTGTGCAAACGCGCCTCATACGGCCGCAGCCTCTATTAATGATTAATATTTCGTGAAAAAAGCACAACCGGGCGTGCATAAATATTTGTGGCGGAAGTCACGTTTGCGCTTTCGCATCGCAGCGCGGTCGGGTATAGACGTTAACCATAAAGCGAAAGTCACACAAAAAAGGGGGACTGCAAAAGATGGGGGACACGCCACGGCGCAACGCGCCGACTTCCGTTTTTTTGTCTCGCCGCAGCCTGCTCCGCCTGAGCGGTGCTGCCGCCGCCGGAGCCGCTCTGGCACCTCTTCCAGCCCTTGCCGCCATCGCGCCGCGATCCGATAGATCGCTGCAGCTTCATCTCGCCCACACCGGCGAGACGTTCGCCGGCCCCTATTGGGCGAACGGGCACTATATCCCCGATGCGGTGAACCAGATTTCCGAACTGATGCGCGACCAGCATACCGACCAGGTGCTGGCCATCGATCCGCGCCTGCTGGACGTGCTGCATGCCCTGCAGCGCCAGTTCCCGCACCAGCCGATCGAAGTGGTCTGCGGCTATCGCTCGCCGGAAACCAATGCGCTGTTGCGCGAAGAGGGCGAACTGGGCGTCGCCAAGCACAGCTACCACATCACCGGCCAGGCGGTGGACGTGCGCCTACCCAGCGGCAACCTGCACCAGCTCTGGCATGCGGCGCGCGCGCTCAATGCCGGCGGCGTCGGCTATTACGCCCGCGCGCATTTCGTGCATCTCGACGTCGGCGAGGTGCGCCACTGGGAAGTGGGCATGGCCTCGCCTAGCCGTTCGCATTCGCGCTCTCACCTGCATTCGCACCTGACACGACGGTCCTGAGCGTCTCCTCGATCGTCGCCCGGTCGAGATCGCGGGTGATGAAAACGATGCGTGAGCGGCGGTCGTCATCCGGCCACGCTTCCAGTTGCGCCGGCGGATGGAACAGGTTCTGCACGCCGTGGATCGCCACCGGCCGGTCCTCGCCCTTCACGTTGATCAGCCCCTTGATGCGCAGGAGATCCTCGCCCCGGTAGGCGGCCAGCAGGTCGAGCCAATAGGCCAGCCGGTCCCAATCGAAGGGCTCGTCGACGAAAAGACAGAAGGCGCCGACCCGGTCGTCATGCCGATTCACGTCGGGCTTGCCGTGGTCATGGTCGTGATCGTGCCCGTGCGCATGGGCCGCCTGCCCGGCATAGGCTTCCGCGTTCAGCCACGCCTGGACGTCCATGGTCTTGCGCTTGGGATCGAACAGGCCGGCACCGAACAGCCGGTCCGGCGCCACCTCGCCATGCGCCGCCGGCACGATCGGCGCCGCCGGATTGAGCCGGCGCAGCCGCTCGGTCAGCGCCGCCGCGCGCAAGGGATCGGCGATATCGGTCTTGGTCAGCAGGATGCGGTCGGCCACCGCCGCCTGCTTGACCGATTCCATCTGCTTGTCGAGGGTGGCCCAGCCGTTCACCGCATCCACCGTGGTGACGACGCCGTCGAGCCGGTAGCGCGCCGCGATCAGCGGATCGCTCATCAGCGTGTGCAGGATCGGCGCGGGATCGGCAAGCCCGGTCGTCTCGATCACCACGCGCTGGAATTCCGGCACCTCCTGGCGCGCGCGCTTCAGATAGAGATCGCGCAGCGTGTCGACCATGTCGCTCCGCACCGTGCAGCAGAGGCAGCCGCTCGACAGCAGCACGGTGTTCTCGCTGGAATGGGCGATCAGCGCGTGATCGAGCCCGACCTCGCCGAACTCGTTCACCACCACCGCGGTCCGGTCCATGTCGTCGCGGCGCAGCAGCTTGCTCAGCAGCGTGCTCTTGCCGCTGCCGAGAAATCCGGTCAGCAGCGACACCGGCAGGCGTTCGTCGGCGGCTTCCATGCGGCCCTCCAACAGGGTTTGGCTGCGAGATATAGCACGGATTGGCGCGCGCCACGGCGCGTGGCAGGCTGGCGCCATGACCGGCGACGGCGCCATCACCATCTATACCATCGGCCATTCGACGCGGCCGCTGCCGGCGCTGGCCGCGCTCCTGGCCGGACACGGCGTCAGCCAATTGCTCGATGTGCGGACGGTGCCGAAATCGCGCCACAACCCGCAATACAATAGCGACGCCCTGGCGCGCGACCTGCCGGCGGCGGGCATCGCCTACCGGCCGTTTCCAGCGCTCGGCGGGCTGCGCCATCCGCGGCCGGATTCGGTGAACCTCGGCTGGCGCAACGCCTCGTTCCGCGGCTTCGCCGACTACATGCAGACGCCGGCCTTCGCCGCCGCGCTGGCCGAACTCATCGCCCTGGCCGCCGGCACGCCGACCGCCGTCATGTGCGCCGAGGCGGTGCCCTGGCGCTGCCACCGCTCGCTGATCGCCGACGCGCTCGCCGCCCGCGGCCATCAGGTGCGCCATATCATCGGCGCGGGCGAAGCGCGGCCGCATGCCATGACGCCGTTCGCCCGGGTGCGCGGCGCGACGGTAACCTATCCGGCCGCGGAACCCGACCTTTTCGCCGCGCCGCCGGAAGCTGGTTGAGGCCGCTTGCTTTCCGCTATGCTCGGCGGCGGACGAACGAACATTCCGCCGCGGGAGAGGCCCATGCATCCGGCGCATTTTGCCGCCACCACGCCGCACAGGCCGGCCATCGTCATGGCGGCGAGCGGCGAGACCGTCAGCTACGGCGAGCTGGAGGCGCGCTCGAACCAGGCGGCACAGATGTTCCGCGCCCTCGGCCTCAGACGCGGCGACCACATTGCCTTCATGCTGGAAAACCGTGCCGGCTTCTTCGCGATCGCCTGGGCGGCGCAGCGCTCGGGCCTCTACTTCACCGCCATCAGCACGCGGCTCACCGCCGGGGAGGTCGACTATATCGTGCGCGACAGCACCGCCAAGGTCTTCATCAGCTCGACCGCGCTGGCGC
>DATKQA010000650.1:0-4594 GCA_035523835.1 Candidatus Sulfotelmatobacter sp. | reverse complement strand
CCTGCTTGCCGCCGAGACCGGCGACTATGACTGGCCAGAGCTCGACGAGCGGCATGCCTCCACCATTTGCTACACGTCGGGCACCACCGGCGCGCCGAAGGGCGTGGTCTATTCCCATCGTTCGACGGTGCTTTGCGCCCTGATGATGAGCCTCGCCGACATGATCGGCGGTTACAAGTCGGGCGCGCGCGAGGTGGTGATGCCGATCGCGCCGCTGTTTCATGCGAACGGTTGGCAGATGCCCTATACGGCGCCGCTGAACGGCCACAAGCTGGTGCTGCCGGGCCGCAATTTCGAGCCGGAGCGGCTGCACGAACTGATGGCTGCCGAGCGGGTCACCGTCGCCGCCGCGGTGCCGACGATCTGGATCGGCCTGCTCGACTACATGGATCGGGCTGGGTTGCGGCTCGATGCGCTCCGCGTCGCCCTGGTGGCTGGCAGCAAGGCGCCGCAAAAGCTGATCGAAGATCTGGAGGGACGCTTCGGCGTCACGGTGGCTCAGACCTGGGGCATGACCGAGGCACCCGGCGTATTGCGCACCACCTTGCCGCCCGGCGTTGCCGAGTCGGATGAGGTCGTGCGCATGTCCTACAAGATGCGGCAGGGCCGCATCGGCTATGGCGCCGAGCTTCGCCTGGTCGACGATGCCGGCAAGCCCTTGCCCCACGATGGCAAGGCAATCGGTCATCTCGAAGTGCGCGGCCCCTTTGTGGCGGCGAGTTATCACAAGCAGGCGGCGGCAGTCGCCGGCGGTTGGCTTTCGACCGGCGACGTGGCGCGCATTTCCGCCGACGGTTGCGTCGAAATCGTCGACCGCTCGAAGGACATCATCAAGTCCGGCGGCGAGTGGATCAGCAGCGTGGAGATCGAGAACGCCGCTCTCGGCCATCCCGGCATCCTGCAGGCTGCCGTCATCGGCATGGCCCATCCGCGCTGGCAGGAGCGGCCGCTCCTGCTCGTCGTGCGCCGCCCCGGCGCCGAAGTCTCGGAAAGCGATCTCATCGCTCATCTCCGCGGGCGGATCGTGAGCTGGTGGCTGCCCGACGCGGTGGTTTTCGTCGACGCGCTGCCGACCACCGCTACCGGCAAGATACAGAAGCAAGTTCTCCGGGATCGCTACCGCGACATGGCATCGCCGGCGGCTTGATGCGAGCTGCCAAACGAAGCTGAAGGGGAGGAGAAGATGAAGAAGGGCTTGAAGACCATCGCCGCTCTCTCGGCGCTGTGGCCGTTGCTGAGCGGAACGGCGTTCGTGGCGGGAAAGAACTACGGTCCCGGCGTCACCGATGCGGAAATCACCGTCGGCCAGAGCGTGCCCTACAGCGGGCCGGCCTCGGCCTTCGGCATCTACGGCCGGGTCATGCTCGCCTATTTCGAGATGGTGAACGAGAAGGGCAGCATCAATGGCCGCAAGGTGAAGCTGATCTCGCTCGACAACGGCTACTCGCCGCCCAAGGCGATCGAGGATTCGCGCAAGCTGGTGGAAGAGATGGACGTGCTCGCCGAAGTCGGCACGGTGGGCACGCCGCCCAACGTGGCGGTGCAGAAATACCTGAACGGCAAGGGTGTGCCCCAGCTCTTCGCCTCGGCCGGCGGCAGCCGCTTCAACGATCCGCAGAACTATCGGTGGACGGTGCCCTTCTATCCCGGCTTCGCGATGGAAGGAGCCGTCTTCGCCAGATATGTCCTGAAGACCAAGCCCGACGCCAAGATGGCCGTGCTCTACCAGAACGACGACTACGGCAAGGATTACCTGAAGGGCCTGAAGCGCGGACTGGGCGCCGGCGCGGCGAAATCGATCGTCGCCGAGGCCAGTTACGAACTGTCAGACCCGACAGTGGATTCGCAGGTCGTGAGCCTGCAGGGTGCCGGCGCCGATACCGTGCTCGAATTTGCCACGCCGAAGTTCGCCGCCCAGGCCATCCGCAAGATCGGCAATCTCGGCTGGAAGCCGCTGCAGATCGTCGGCAGCCCGGCGAGCTCCATCAACGGCGTGCTCAAGCCGGCGGGGTTCGACAATGCGACGGGCCTCCTGACCTCGCAGTTCGCCAAGCAACCGGCCGATCCGATCTGGAGCAAGGACAAGGAAGTCGCCGACTATCTCGCGTTCATGAAGCGCTGGGCACCGAACGAGGACGCGAGCGACTTCGTCGGTCTGTCCGGCTATATCAACGCCGAGGGCGTCGCTTTGGTCTTGCGGCGTTGCGGCGACGATCTTTCGCGAGAAAATCTGCTCAAGCAGGCCACCACGATCCGGAACGCGCGAGTGGCGATGCTGCTGCCCGGCATTGATCTGAACAATTCGCCGAGCGACTACGCGCTCTATCACAAGCTCCGGCTCGCCCGCTTCGACGGCACAAGTTGGGTGCTGATCGGCGAAGCCGTGAGCGAATCAGACTAGTGCCGCCGTCTCCTTAGCCTTATCGCAACTCGAACGAAGAGGCGATCCACCATGCGCCTGACCGATGAACAGCTCGCCTTCCGCGATAGCGTGCGAAAAATGATAGCGAAGGAGGTGGCGCCGATCGCCGACGAAGTGGATCGGAACGACCGCTTTCCCGCGGAAATCGTTCCCGTGTTCGGCGACATGGGGCTGATCCAGCTCCGCCTGCCCGAGGAATATGGCGGCCCTGGTGCCGACATGACGACAGTCTGCCTGGCCGAGGAGGAGATCGCCAAGGTTTCCGAATCCATGGCATTGATCTGCGGCCTGAACAGTATTGGCCTGATCTATCCGCTGCTCTATTTTGGCACGGAGGAGCAGCGCCGGCGGTTCTTCCCCGAACTGGCCAAGGGCCGCACCCTGACCGCGATCGCCATTACCGAGCCGCAGACCGGCTCCGATATCGGCGGCATGCGGACGCGGGCGGCGCGCGACGGCAAATCCGCCTACGTCATCAATGGCCAGAAGACCTATATCACCTTCAGTCCGGTGGCGCGCTATGTCACCGTCTTCGCCAAGACCGGCGATATCGACCAGCCGGGCACGCACAACATCACCGCCTTCATCGTCGACACCACGACCCCGGGTTTTAGCGTCGGCAAGCCGGAGAAGAAGCTGGGCCTGAACGGCGTGCCGAACGCGCCGATCTATTTCGACAATGTGCGGGTGCCGACGGAGAACCGCATCGGCCAGGAAGGCGAGGGTTTCAAGATCTGCATGCGCTGCCTCGACCTCAATCGCCCAACCATCGGCGCCGTTTCCGTCGGCCTGGCCCAGGGTGCGCTCGATCATTGCATCGCCTTCGCCAAGGAGCGGCGCCAGTTCGGCAAGGCGATCGCCGAATTCCAGGGCATCCAGTTCATGCTGGCAGATATGGCGATGCAGACAGAGGCCGCCCGGTGCCTGGTCTATGAAAGCGCGCGCATCGTCGACGAGGGCTTTGCCGACGATGCCGCGTTCAAGCGTTTCGCCGCGACCGCCGCCATGGCCAAGTGCTTCGCCAGCGACATGGCGATGAAGGTGACGACCGATGCCGTGCAGATTTTCGGCGGTGCCGGCTATATGAAGGCTTTTCCGGTCGAACGCTACATGCGGGACGCCAAGATCAACCAGATCTTCGAAGGCACCAACCAGATCCAGCGGCTGATCGTCGCCCGGCAGCTCCTCGCTTGAACCGGCAAGGCCACGGCGGCGACGCTATTCCGCCGCCGTGGCCTTGCCGGGCTTGAGGTCGGTCGAATATTTGATGCCGACCGGCGCGCTCGCCTCGAACGGACTCTTCAGGTCGAGCTCGCGCGCGATCTCGCGGATGGCGGGAAACACCTCCTGGCCGATCAGCCTGATGCAGGTCAGCGAATCCGCCTGGCTCACCCGGCCGTCGTTGCCCCAGAGCGCCAGGATGCCGGGCCGCGTCTCCTCCAGGATTTTTCTGAGCTTCGGCACCACCGTCTTCGGCGTGCCGCAGATGATGCGAAGGTCGGCCACCTGCTGTTCGAAGCTGGTGATGCCGCGCGGATTGGGCCGGCGGCCGGCGGCGAATTCGACGAAGGCACGGCGTGCGGTCGGCGAGCCGTAGCCTGACGGCGTGCTCCAGACCGGGTGCGCCAGGCCGGTGAACTCGCCCTGCATCCAACGGAACTGCTTGGCGTTCTCGATCGCCTTCTCCTCGTTGTCGGAGACATGCACTTGGATGAGGTAGCCGCGGTTCTCGGGTCCGGCCTCGTAACCGGTCTCCGCCGCCACCTTGTCGTAGAGTTCCCAGATGCGCTTGGTTTCCGCGATCGAGGTATTGAGCGCGATATAGGGATAGCGCTGCTGCGCCGCCCAGACGATCGTCTCCTTGCTGATCACGCCGGGAATCCAGACTCGCGGATAGGGCTTTTGCAGCGGCACCGCCCAGGGGTTCACCACCCGGTGTTGATAGTGCGTGCCCTCGAAACGGAATGGGCCGGGCTGCGTCCAGGCCTTGACGATCAGCTCGTGCGCCTCCTCGAAGCGTTCGCGGTTGAAGGCCGGATTGACCCCGGTGGCGAGCTGTTCCTGGCCGCCGCCGCGCACGAAGCCCGAAACCAGGCGACCTTTGGAGATCATGTCGATCATCGCCAGCTCTTCCGCAAGCCGCACCGGATTTTCCGCTAACGGCAGCGGATT
>DATKQA010000649.1:0-3623 GCA_035523835.1 Candidatus Sulfotelmatobacter sp. | reverse complement strand
ACGCCATTGCCGGTGCCATCTGGGCCTTGCTGACCCATCCCGGCCAGCTCGAACGGGCGCTGGCGGGCAAGGTGACCTGGTTGCAGGTGTTCGAGGAATATGCCCGTTGGATTTCGCCGATCGGCATGTCGCCACGGCGGGTGGCGCGGCCCTGGCGCTACAAGGGCATCGATTTCGAGCCGGAAGACCGCATCTTCTTCCTGTTCGGCTCGGCCAACCGCGACGAGGCCTGCTTCGAGCGCGCCGATCGGTTCGAGGTCGGCCGCGACACCTCGAAGAGCGTCGCCTTCGGCGCCGGGCCGCACTTCTGCGCCGGCGCCTGGGCGTCGCGCGCCATGATCGCCGACGTGGCCTTGCCGAGCGTCTTTGCCCGGCTGAAGGATCTGCGGCTGGACCCGTCGGCGCCGGTGCGCTTCGGCGGCTGGGCCTTCCGCGGCCCGCTCAGCCTGTCGGCCGCCTGGCAGACCGCGTGATCCCTACGGCCGCCGGCCGCTGAAGCTGCGGAACAGGTCGAGATCGACCTTGCAGCGCACCTCCTGCAAGCCGGCCGCACGCATGGCGCCGAGGATGACATCGGCCGGCACGCAGCGGTCGATCGTCTCCCAGTAATATTGTATCAAGGTCTTGATATGCGCTTCGCCGGTCGACCAGCGGGCCAAGAACGGCACCACCCGGCCGAGGTAGGCGGAAATCAGCATCCGCTTCACCGGCCTGGTCGGCCGGCTGATTTCCAGCAGCAGCACCGTGCCGCCGGGCCGCAACACGCGCCGGAATTCGCGGAACACGGCCACCAGGTCGGCGACATGGCGCAGGGCATAGCCCATGGTGACGAAGTCGGCGCTCGCATCGGCAAGCGGCAGCGCCTCGGCCGTGGCCTGGATGAGCGGGATGCCGAGCTTGTCGCGGGCCACCGCCAGCATGCCCTCGCTCAGGTCGACGCCGACGACATGTCGGCGGTCGCCGGTGACGGCGACCGCTTCGCGGGCCAGGAGGCCGGTGCCGACGGCCACGTCGATGACCCGGTTGCCCGGCTTGAGGCCGGCTTCCTCCAGGCAGCGGCGTCGGTACCAGGCGCCGGAACCAAGCGAGAAGAACCGGTTTATGACGTCGTAGTGCGGCGCGGTTTCATTGAAGAGATTGCGGACAAAAGGCTGGCGCTCCGCCGTATCGGCATAGTAGCTGCCGATCACCGGGTGCGGCGCGATGGGATCTTGCCTTTGAGGGTTATGCGCCATCATGACTTCCTATGCTGCCCGCCGTCGACCCGCGATGGATAGATATCCGCAATGCCTGCTGCTACTCTCGCCTCCGACTCTCACGTTCCCCGACATAGACCTTTGATATCCGTGCAGAACTCATCGAGCAGCTTGCCCGCCGCCGGTCCAACCCCGAGCCGGCGTGCGGATATTCTGGTCGGCGGCGGCGGTCCCGGCGGCTCGGCCATCGCCGCCCTGTCGGCCGAGCGCGGCCGGCGCGTGGTCCTGCTCGAAGAGGACCGCCATCCGCGCCTTCACATCGGCGAATCGCTTCTGCCGTTCAATCTGCCGCTGTTCGAGCGGCGCAGCGCCAAGCACTGGATCGAGCGGGTATCGATGACCAAGTTCGGCATGGAATTCCTCCCGCCTTATCACGATCACGGCCGCACGGTGACCTGTGATTTCACCAATGCCTGGGACAAGTCGCCGCCCTATTCCTACCAGGTCCGCCGTTCCGAATTCGACCATATCCTGCTCAAGAATGCCGCCGCCAAGGGCGCCGAAGTCACCGAAGGCCGCTGGGTGAGTGGAATTTCCGCCCGACATCCCCGTCACGGTAACCGCGCGCGGCGAGGACGGACAGGATTATTGCTGGCGGGCCGAGTTTCTGGTCGATGCCTCCGGCCGCGACACCCTGCTCGCCGGGCAGTTCGGCCGGAAAACCACGACCGCCGGCACGACAGCGCGACCGTCTACAGCCACTTCGCCGATGCCCGGCGCCTGCCCGGCAGGGCAGAAGGCAATATCAGCATCTCCCGGTGCGACCACGGCGGGTTCTGGTTCATGCTCCTGGCCGACGGCACGACCAGTATCGGCGCCGGCTGCCGCTCGGAATTCATCAAATCGCGCCGGGGCGGCCTCCAGAGCTTTTTTCTCGACACCATCGCCCTCTGTCCCATGCTGGAACGGCTGCGGGATGCCAGGCTGGTTTCGCCGCTCACCGCCACCCGCTAGCCGGTCGCTGCCGCAGGAGATCGCCGTGTGGCGCGCGCGCACCAGCCATCTGCAGGCAAATTGGCCGGGGACGATCGCAGGCGGCGCACCGGCCGCGGGATGGCCGTGGCTCGTCGGCGCCGCACGGCGGTTGACGGCGATACGCGACTTTGGCCTGTTCTTCGGCCTGCTCGCCGCCTTCGGCCTGACCTGTCTCGCCTGGAGCCTGCTGGCAGGACTGCTGCACCGGCTGCTGCCGCGGCGGCTCGGCGAGCCGCTCGGGCAGCGCGCCATCATGCTCATCTTTCGCGGCCTGGTCGGGGCGATGCAGGCGACCGGCATCTGCCGCGCCTCGTTTGGCGCGCTCGACGCCCTGGCCGATGCCGGGCCACTGGTCATTGCCCCGAACCATCCCTCGCTGCTCGATGCGGTCTTGATCATCGCCCGGCTGCCCAATGTGGTGTGCGCGGCCAAGGCGGAAATCTGGGATAATCCGTTTCTCGGCGGCGGCGCGCGGCTGGCCGGTTTCATCCGCAACGATTCGCCGGCCAGGCTGATCCGCGAAGCCGTGCGACAGGTGCGCGGCGGGCGGCATTTCCTGATCTTTCCGGAAGGCACGCGGACGAATGGCGGAGCGATCGGCGGATTCAAGGGCGGTTTCGCGCTCATCGCCAAACAGGCCGGCGTTGCCGTGCAGACGGTCTTCATCGAGAGCAACTCGGGATTTCTCGGCAAGGGATGGCCGCTCTTCCGCAAGCCGCAATTCCCGCTCGTCTATCGCGCCCGGCTCGGCGAACGGATCGCGGTCGAGGGCGGTGTGCGCGACACCGTCAGGCGTCTTGGCGCCTACTATCGGCAGGAGCTCGGGGTGCGTGAACTCTGACAGCGTGCCGTGAGCGCGTCGCGAACCCACTTGGTGCTTATCCCGAGCTACAACAGCGGGTCGCGCGTGCTGGCGGTGGTGCAGGAAGCGCGGCGCCAGTGGGATCCGGTTCTCGTGGTGGTGGACGGCAGCACCGACGGCAGTGCCGCCGCGTTGCAGGCGCTGGCGGCAAAGGATCCCGGCCTGCGCGTGCTGCTCCGGGCGGCGAACGGCGGCAAGGGCGCGGCCGTGTTCGACGGGTTGCGCGCCGCCGAGGCGCTCGGTTTCAGCCATGCGCTGGTGATGGATGCCGACGGCCAGCACCCGGCGGCCTCGATCGCGGAATTCATGGCGCTGTCGGCGGCGCGGCCGGACGCCATGATCCTCGGCGTGCCGGTCTTCGACCGGAGCGCGCCGCAGCTTCGCGTGCTCGGGCGGCGCGTCTCGAATAGCTGGGCCCACTTGGAGACCCTGTGGTTGGGCATCGGCGATTCGCTGTTCGGCTTTCGCGTCTATCCCATTGCCCCGCTCGGCCGGCTCATGGCGCGGAGCCGCTGGATGCACGGCTTCGA
>DATKQA010000648.1:0-4910 GCA_035523835.1 Candidatus Sulfotelmatobacter sp. | reverse complement strand
GCCTGGGCAAGAAGGCCCTGCTGGCCGACCCGATCGCGCCCCTCGCCGACGCCGGCTACGCCCACGCCGACAGGGTGCAGATGATCGGCGCCTGGGGCGCGGCACTGGCCTTTGCGCTGCAGCTCTATTTCGACTTCTCCGGCTACTGCGACATGGCGATCGGCCTGGCGCGCATGCTCGGCATCCGCCTGCCGCAGAACTTCGCCTCGCCCTACAAGGCCGCCAGCATCATCGACTATTGGCAGCGCTGGAATATCACCCTGACCCGCTTCTTCACGCTCTACCTCTACAACCCGTTGGCGCTCCGCGTGGTGCGCCGACAGGCGGCGAACGACGCGACGCTCCTGCATGCCGGCGCCGGCGGGCCGGGCGCGTTCCTCGCCGCAGTCGGCTTGCCCACCGTGGTGACCATGGCGCTCATCGGCATCTGGCACGGTGCCGGCCTGCAATTCCTCTGCTTCGGCCTGCTGCACGCGGCCTACATCATCGGCAACCATGCCTGGCGCAGGTTGCGGCCGAAGCGCCCCGGCGCCGCATCCGCCGGCATCGCGCTGGGACCCCTTCGCCGCGCCGGCGCCGTCCTGCTGACCTTTCTCGCCGTCGTCGTCGCGCAGACCTTCTTTCGCGCCGCTTCCCTGCCGGCGGCCCTCGCCATGACGGAGGGCTTGCTGGGCCTGCGCGGTCTCGGTTGGGACGCATGGACGCTGCCGGCATCCGACGATGTCGGGGGCAGTGCCGGCTGGCTGCAGATCGCCTTGCTGCTGGCTATCGTCTGGGGGTTGCCCAATACCCAGCAGATCATGGCCGCCTACGCACCGACCCTCGATCCGGTAAGGCGGCCGGCCCGCGTGCCGCTCAACTGGCGGCCGAGCTGGCCCTGGGCAATCGGTCTCGGCCTGATCCTGATGTTCTCGATCGAGGGGATCGGCCGCTCGCGCAGCTTCCTGTATTTTCAGTTTTAGCTGCCGATCCGACCGGGACGGCCGACCGAAGCCTCAACCGCCCTTCATTCGCTGCGGAAATTCACCAATTCAGGGATAGCCACCCGGCAGGTTGCTGAATTCCGGCAACTTCGGCTCGATCCCGAACAGGGCGCAGACGAGCCGCTTCCAGCGCGGGGCGTCCCGCCAGGCATCGGCACGGCGGCGCTGGGCGTCGGCCCGGAGCAAGGCACGAAACTGCCGGTTGGCAATCTCCTGCCGCGTCTGCCAAGCCACCTCATCCTGATCGAGGGCGCTAGACGTCTGCATCGGTCTCGCCCTGCGCTGCCGTCGCGCGGTCGAAGACCGTCAGCAACTCCCCAAGATCCGTTTTGATGTCGCCCGCGGGCGTGGAATTTTTTTTGTGGACGCTCACTCTCGACACTACACTTCCCCTCAACACACCGTGAAAGTCTGCCAGCTCAAGCTGCCCGTGGTTAGATGACGACCGCCTCTTCCACGTGATCACGCATCTGGTTATCGGTGCGATGCCCCTCGGGTCTCGTTCGATTCGCTCAACTAAGCCTACAGTAACCGAGCCGCGAAAGCATCTTCGTGAGGAGGCGATGTCAAATATTGGGCAATGCAGCTCGTTATGCGTGCGACGACCGGATCGCGGCAACCAGGCCGATCGAAATGCGATTGGCCGCAGACGGGCTGATGCGTTCATTGCCCTGATGTGCTGGCGGAGATCAGCTTCATCTCGTAGGGAAACAGGTCGGAAAGCGGTGCGAAGGAACCGCTATGGGTGCCGAAGTTCCGTAGCTCATCGCGGCATTCGGCAGTGAACCGCGCCTTGTCCTGGGCCGCCGCCTGCCGCAGCGAGGCTGCCACCGCCGCTTCGGCATTCTGCTCGGCGAGCGCGCTCTGCTTTTCGCTGCGGCCGGCACGGCGCGCCTCATCGGCCAGTATTTTCCGCGCCGCGCTGTCGGCGGCGGCGATGTCCGCATCGCCACGATATTGCGCCGCCGCCGTCCGATAGGCCGCGGCATTCGTCGTGTCGACGCTGGCGCAAATGCGGAGCGAGGTGGCCTGGCCGGCGATATGCGTTGAAATACGATTGGCCGCGCGCATCGCCTCGCTGTCGGCGTGTGCCGCCCCCGCGCAGCATCCGACCAAGACGATGGCAAGGCGGAACGAGCGTTGGCAGCTTCGTCGTGACGCGTTGGCGGCCTTCGGCCATTCCATCGGCAGGCCTCCTGGCGGATTATGCATGCGAGCGCACAGCGCGCCGGTTGGGCGTGCGCGGCCGGCCGACCATGCCGGACACGCCGTCGAGCGCGCCCGGCACCAGCGCACACACCTGGAAGCGTGCCGGCTCGGCCCAGCCGGGCAGGGCGAGACCCGCGGCAGGGGCATTGCTGAAGCCGAAAGGCTCGTAATAGTCCTTGTCGCCGACCAGCACGCAGATCCGGTGACCGAGATCGGCGGCGAGTGCCAGCGTGTGCCGGATCAGCCCCTTGCCCATGCCCTCGCCGCGCCGCGCCGGATTGACGGCGACCGGCCCGAGCAGGACCGCCGGCCAGCGCTCGCCGATCAGGATCGGCCAGTAGCGGATCGAGGCCTGGACCGTGCCGTCGGCATCGAGCGCAACGAAGCTGAGTTCGGCAATGGGGTCGACATCCCGGCGCAGCGCGTAGACCGTCTTGGCATGCCTATCGGGGCCGAAGCTGAGGTCAAGCAGTTGTTCGATCGAGGCCGCGTCATGCGGCCGTTCGGGAACGATGGAGAACATGGGCGAACCTGGAGAGCGCGAGGGAAGGAAGCGGAAAGCAAAGGCGCTCGGACGGATCGCCGCGCGATCCAGGCGGGTTCGATTGGGCTTAGCGGAAACCCGCACGGCATCGACGGCTGACGCCCGGCGCCTTGTCGGCGCGGCTGCCTCGTCGTCGCATGCTCTGGCACCGCCGGTTCATGCCGCCTGCTCTAACACAATTGCCAGGAGGGGCCAAGCCTGATGTGCCGGGTTCAGGCGCGGGAACCGACGAGCTGCCGGTAGGCCAGCGACAGGAACGCCAGCGGCACGGCGAGCTGCAGAAAGCTCAGCGGCACCAGCGGCAACTGCAACAGGATGGTCAAGGTCACGTCGTTGCCGGCCACACGCTCCACCAGTTCCAGATAGGGAAGCGCCACCGCCGTGATCGAGAGGTTCGCCAGCAGCGGTCCGAAGCTCAGGCGGAACGTATTGCCGCGGCCGCGCTCCCAGGCGCGCCGCAAGACCGGGCCGGCGTCGTCGATGGCAAGGGACGGCAGCGCCAGAGAGAACCGGCCGAGACCGACAAGTCCACCGAGCATCACGACGAGGTTGACCAGCGCCACGGTGATGCGGTCGCCGGCGCTGCCGCCGGCCGCTTCGACGATGGCGCCGACGAGGATGGTGATCGGCATGGTGGCGATGGTCATGGCCCCGGCGACGATGAGCAGGATGCCGAGCGCATAGCCGAGGAAGCGCCATTCCCGCCGCTCGAAGCGAAAGCCGGCAGGCCGATCGGACCTGGCGCCGGTCAGAATTGCCCGCTGCCAGCCGATGGCAAAGACCGTGAAGCCGCAGAGCACCAGGGGCACGCTGGCGATCACCAGAAACAGGAAGGCGAAATCGGCGTCGGCGACGAGCGCCAGCCCGGCCGCCAGGACATTGACGCCGGCAATGGCGGTCAGCCACGGTTCGCAGAGGTGGACGAAGCGGCGGAGATCGCCGAAGGTGAGGCGATAGGCCGCCGCCAGCGTGCGCCAGAACACGACTTTGCCCATCCCTGCCTCGAGCCTGCGCGGATCAAATTGCCGAAACCCGGGGCCGGACACTATTCTAGGTCGCGCCGGATCGCCAGCATACCGACGCCGGCTCGCACCGGTCTTGCCGCCGCGCGCCGCGCGATGGGCGGCGTTCGACGAAGGGAAGGGGCATGTTCTACCAGACCGACAGGCCGCACGGATTGCGGCACAATCCGTTCAAGAGCCTGGTGGTGCCCCGCCCGATCGGCTGGGTCAGCACGATGAGCCGGGCCGGCACGGTCAATCTTGCCCCCTTCTCCTTCTTCAACGCGGTCGCCGACACGCCGCCCGTCGTCATCGTCTGCTGCAACGGCAGCCACAAGGAGGGCGGCGCCAAGGACACGCTCGCCAATATCGCCGAGACCGGCGAGTTCGTAGTCAATATCGCCACCTGGGAATTGCGCGAGCAGATGAACCGCACCTCGGCCAACGTGCCGCGCAGCGTGGACGAGATGCAGCTTGCCGGCCTGGAGCCGGCACCGTCGCGCCTGGTGAGGCCGCCGCGGGTCGCCGCCTCGCCGGCCAATCTGGAGTGCGTGCACCTGCAGACGGTGGAACTGCCGAGCACCGATCCGGCGAACGCCAACCGCACCATCTTCGGCCGTGTCGTCGGCGTGCACATCAGCGAAGCGATCATCGCCGACGGCATGATCGACATGACGCGTTTCCTGCCGATCGCGCGCCTCGGCTACAATGACTACACGGTGGTGCGCGAAGTCTTCACCATGCGCCGGCCCGACTGAGAGGGACCAATCCGGCGGGCGGATCCGGCCATCAGTTCAGCGCCACATCCCAATAGGGCTCCGGACCGAAGCGCTCGCTCAGGAAATCGACGAAGGCACGCACCTTGGCCGAGAGGTGCCGACGATGCGGATAGACGGCATAGATCGCCGTCTCGGTCTTGCAATAGTCGCGCAGCACGCACTGCAGGCGGCCGCTCTGCAGGTCGGGACCAACGATGAAGGTCGGCGACAGCACCAGGCCGAGGCCGGCGAGAGCGGCGGCCCGCAGCACGTCGCCATTGTTCGCCTGCAGCGTACCCGCCACCTTGACGCTGCGCCGGCCGCCCCTGCCCTCGAACAGCCATTCGTCGTGCGAGGAGAGATAGGTATAGTGCAGGCAATTGTGCTGGCGCAGGTCTTCCGGCGTTTCCGGTCG
>DATKQA010000647.1:0-6287 GCA_035523835.1 Candidatus Sulfotelmatobacter sp. | reverse complement strand
CAAGGATTTCGGCAACAATCTTGACGAGAAGGCCTGGTCCGACTATGCCGCCTTCACCCGCGCCTGGATCGCCGAAGCGGTACGCCTGCTGAAGCCGACCGGCTCGCTCTATGCCTTCATGGGCGTCCGCTTCGTCAGCCGGCTGCAGGTCATGCTGGAAAGCGAGTTCCGTCTCGCCTTCAACGGCTGGATCACCTGGCACTATACGCAGGGCATGGGCCGCAAGCGCGGCTTCTCACCGCGTCACGAGGACATTCTCTATTTCACCCGCGGCCCCGACTTCACCTTCAACCTCGATGCCGTGCGCGTGCCACAGAAGTACTATCGCCGGCGCAACAACATGGCCGGCGCCAACCCCGGCGACGTCTGGCAGTTCAGCCATGTGCACTATTGCAGCGCCGAGCGCCTGCCGCACCCGACGCAAAAGCCGGAAGCGTTGGTCGAGCGCATGGTGCGTGCCAGCTCCAACGCCGGCGACCTCGTGCTCGATCCCTTCGTCGGCAGCGGCACCACGGCGCGCGTCGCCAGCGTGCTCGGCCGGCGTGCCATCGGCATCGACATCAATGCAGACTACATTGCCATGGCCGAGGCGCGCCTGGCGCAGCCCTTTGCCGGTTTCGATTCGGTCGATCCGCGCGGCATGCGCCGCCCGCGCGACCTGCCGGCCGATCAGGCCTTGCCGGTCTGACGCCGGAGCGCTCCGCCGGTGAGCACGCACTACTTTGCCGGACCAGAAGGTTGCATCCGTGTGCTGGATGCCGCGCCGCTGTTGCCCGACGCCGCCGTGCTGGCTCCCCGCTGGCCGCAGGCGACGGAACCGATCGGCGGCGTCGCCAGCGGTTTTCGCGCCGTGCACGAAGCCTCCACCTGGCGCTTCGAGGACCGCGGCCAGGCCATGCCCCCGATGACCTTCGACGAGGGTTTGCCGGCATCCCTCGGCTTCGTCGGCGCTCTGTTGTGGAGCGCCGTCGCTCAGGACAAGGCCTATGCCTGCCTGCACGCCGGCGCGCTGGACGCGGCCGACGGCCTGCTCGTTCTTGTCGGCGACGCCAATGCCGGCAAGAGCACCTTGAGCGTGGCCTGGGCGGCGCTCGGCCGCCGCTTCGTCGGCGACGACCGCCTGGTGATCCGCTTGGATGCGACACCGGCGGGCATCGGCATGGCGCTGACGCCGAAGCTTCGCCTGCCGTTGCCGCCGAAGGCGCCGGCGGAATTCCAGGCCTTCGTTGCCGCGCGCGAAGTCCGCCGCTACGCCGCGCTGACCCTGGTGCAACTCAGGCCGGACGAGGTGCTTGCCTTCGGCGAGCGGCGGCCGTTGCAGGCGCTGGTGCTGCTCGACCGCGATGGCTTCAGCCCGCCGCACCTGGAACCCGCTCCGCAAACCGATCTGCTGGACGCCCTTCTGGAGGGCGGCTTTGCCCCGCGGCTCGATGCCGTCGGCCGGCTGCAGGCGTTTCATCGCTTGGCGGCGCTGCCCTGCCTGCGCCTGACATACGGCGACAGCTTCGCTGCGGCGGCGCTGCTTGCCGACATCTTCGCGTGACCACCTATCGCCGCCGCCCGGGGGTGAGCGAGACGGCGGTAGACGCGGACCTCTATCTCGTCGCGCCCGGCTCGGCCGACATCTTCCATCTCGATTCGCTTGCCGCCGGCCTCTGGCGTTTGCTGCAGGCGCCGGCGACGGACGTGGCGCTGGCCGCCGTGATGGCCGAGGCTTTCCCCGCCGCCGATCCCGCCGCCGTTGCCGATGATGTCGCGCGGGCGTTGGCCGTGCTGCGCGACCAGGGGTTGATCGAGGTCGTCGCCCTATCGCCGGGCTAGTTCCTCCGGCAGTCCGCGCCCCGGATGCAGCAGCCCAATGAGCCGGCGAAGATCGCGCTTGAGGGCGACGCCCGGCTCGGCGGCGACCAGCAGCTCGCGCCGCAGCCGCGCCAGCCAGCCGGCGGCCTCATCCGGATAAAGCACGCGCGCGGCTTGCACCAGGCGTCGGAATTCGCCGGCGCCGAAGCCGCCCGGCACTCGGCACAAGGCAGGCGGTACCGCTCCGGCATCGGCGCCGAGTGCGGCGAGCAGGGCGAGAAAGCTCTGCACCGGCCGCAGGCTGCGCCCGGCACGGGCGATGGCGGCGAAGGCCGGCCAGTCGATCCGCTGGGCGTCGCGCCTGAGCAGCAGGATGGCATCGATCATCGCCGGCACGGTGCTGGCGAGGAACAGGTCGCGGGCGGCGTGGCTGGCGGTCAGCAGCAGCATGTGGTGCGGCGCCGGTACCCGAATGCTGCCCTCCGGCGTCGCCACGCTCCGTGCCGCGGCGAAAACCGCCTCGGTGGGCAGGCCGCAATGCAGCGGCCACGCGTCGGGATGCACATGCAGGTCGAGATTGACGGCGCCGTCGGCCGACAGCATGGGCTGGAAGCTGGCGTCGCTGATGAAGCCCCAGGGCGAGCGACCCGGCTCCGCGGCGAAGCGGAAGCCGCTCTTCTGCAAAACCGCGACCAGGCGCTGGAGGTCGCTTCGCCGCACCAGCAGGTCGGCATCGGCCATGGCCCGAAGATCGGGATCGTCATAGAGCGCAAACGCGGTACCAAGTCCCTTCAGGCAGATCACTTCGATCCCTGCGGCGCCGACCGCGATGGCCCAGCGCAGGCCGCTGATCCGCCGGAAGCGATTGAGCAGGCTGCTGCCGTGCGCGGCCTCGGCAGCGAACGGCGTTCCCGCCAGCGGGCCGAAACAGCGCCTGGCCAGCGCCGGCGAGGTGCGCGCCGCGAACCGGGCCGCCGCCTCGGCGTCGGCCATCGCCGCCGCCCTGCCGCCGCCCGGCACGGTCAGGCCCGCAAGGATGCCGGGCCAGATGCCTGCCGCCCCATGCTCGCCCATGCGTCGCCCGGCTCCCCGCCACACTTCCTGGCAGTTGTTGCCTCAAGCTTTTGAGTATATCCGCTATAGCATTGTTTTATGGAGATTTTCTGCCGAACTGTGATATAGGTTAAAATGGGACAGGTGGAATTCCGTGGCCGGGAAGTTGCTTTCGCCGCGACGGCGGAACGCTGCACTAAGGGTTTGTCTCGATATGAGTTCCCGCAACTTGTCGCATCGCTATCTGGCCGCGCTCGCCCTCGCGTTGACCATCGGCGTGGCCGCGCCGGCCTTCCCGCAGGCGCCGGAACGAAGCGACCGGCCGGCCGCCGCTGTCACCCGGGACCAGGCGCTCCAAGGAGCCATCGACGATACGCCAGCGGGGCGCCAGGCACTCGGCACCTGGCTCGAACAGACGGGAAGCGGGCCGAAGGCGGTCGCGGCGCAGGCTGTCGCCTTGATCCGCGCCCTGCGCACGGCGGGAATCAACGACCCCGGTCTGCTGCAGCAGACTGCCGACCGTATCGCGCAAAGCGCCGAAAAGATTTTGCAGCAGGTGCATATCTATCGCGCCTCGGTCGCGGCGAACCTCGCACTCGGAGCCGGCCACATCGGCTTCGTCTTCCAGTCGCCGGACGCCGTGGCGCCGCCGGGATTCGAGGTGATCCTGCCGAGGGACGCGCGCTTGCGCGGTGCCAACATGCGGGCGATCCGCTCGCCGGTCGCGGCGCCGATCCTGCAAGCGGGCATCGTCGGCGTGCGGTCGGTGACCCTGAAAGTGGCGAACGGCAACTATCGTCTCATTCTGCTGACCGCCGACATGCAGGTGGCGAATCTGAACCGCGCCCCGTTCGGCACCACGGTCAGGGTCAACGAACGCAGCTACACGGTGGCCGCGGCCACGCCGCGCGAATGGCTGCAGAAGGCGGTGCTCGGCGGCGGCGGCGGCATCGGCGAAGGCGGTGCCCTGGTGCTTACCGCCGCGGTGACGGACGGCACGCTGATCGTTTCGTTCCTCGATCCGGTCGGCGAAACCTTCATCTCCGGCCTGGTCCTCGAACCACTCGGGCAGCGTAGCGCGCTCAACGGCGTCGCGAACGACGGCGCGGACGAGAACGTGGCGACGGCCGATGCCGCGATCGAGGATACGGTCGGCTCGCTCTTGTCGGAGATCGCCACTGCGGCCGGACCGCAGCAGAACAATCTCGGGCTGAACAATCCGCCGGCGCCGGCACCCGATTCCCTCAGCGCGAATTGAGGCAGGATTCGGGACCTTGATGCGGCTGCCCGCGAAGAAGCATCGCCCCGCATCGCCGCACCATCGATGGCACAGGCGCGCGCGCCATGCCGGCCGGCTCGCCGGCTTCGGGCTGGCGGCGGTGCCCTGGCTGTGGGCGAGCGCCGCGATGGCCCAGTCGGAGGAAAATCCGACGGCGACGGCGGTCGAAGATTCCGTGGTCAATCGGCCGCGGCCGGAATTCGACCCGATCGGCATCTCGCCGGGAATGCTGCTGACCGGCGGGCAGGAGCCGCGCGGCCGCGGCATCGCCACCGCGCTCGACAGCTTCAACCTGTTTCCGACCATGGGGGTGGAGACCTACTACACCGACAACGTCTTCGAGACGGCGGAGCGGAAAGCCGACCTGACCACCCTGCTCCAGCCCGGGCTCGAACTGCGCTCCGATTGGGACAATCACGAATTCAAGCTCGGCGCCAGCGCCAGCCTGGAGCGCAACGTCAGCAATCCCTCGGCCAACAGCACGGACTATGAAATTCATAGCAGCACGCGCCTCGATATCGATGAAGGCCAGTACGCCGAGGCACGGCTCAGCCACAAGCAGGGTCACGAAACCAATAGCATCCTGGTCAGCACGATCGGCCAGGGGACCTTCAACACCGGCACCAAGCCGATCATCTTCGAGGACGACAGCGCCGCCCTCACCTGGAGCCGGCAGCCCGGCGACATCCTGATCCGTGCCGACGGAACCGCGCGTCATCTCTACTTCAACAACCGCTCGCTCTCGCCGAGCGGCCTGCAGATCGAGAGCAATCTCAATCACTGGGAATATGACAGTCACCTTCGCCTGGGCTACGAGGCCTTCGACAACACCATCCTCTTCGTCGAGCCCGGCCTCAGCGTGCGCCGTTATGACAGTTCGCCGACCGACTACCCGCAACTGGCCGGCAGCGTCGAC
The DNA here is from genome assembly GCA_035523835.1 of Candidatus Sulfotelmatobacter sp. Taxonomy (GTDB): domain Bacteria; phylum Pseudomonadota; class Alphaproteobacteria; order Ferrovibrionales; family Ferrovibrionaceae; genus DASQHM01. Next base: position 1,239 of record DATKQA010000647.1, on the reverse strand, counting down.
GATCGCGACTCGAACGGCGGACAGCTCCTGGCCGGGGTGACCTACAACGCCTCCTCCGTCACCTTGCTGGATTTCGGCGTCGGCTATGTCCAGCGCAACTTCACCGATCCCAATCTGCCGCGCGCAAACGGGCTCGCCGCCCGCGGCGCGCTGACCTGGAATCCGACCGACCTCATCACCGTCGGCGCCTCGCTCAATCGCGACATCGTGGAATCCACCACCTTCGGCATCGCCGGTTTCTTCCGTACCGCCGGCCGCCTTTCGGTCGACTACGAGTACGATTACAACGTCATTCTCAGCAGTTCGATCGAATATGCCGACGAAACCTCGATCTCCCGGCCGGGCCTCGGCGAGGACATCAAGGACCTGCAGGCCACCGTCAGCGCCACCTACCTGATCAACGAATACGCCAGGGCCCGGGCCGGCTATCGCTATGAGGATCTCGCCAACACGGTCGAATCGCAGAGTTTCCGCGAGAACCAGATTTTCCTTCGCCTGGATTTGTTCTATTGATGGACGCCGCAAACCTTCAGCCGCCGGGGACCTCCATGCCGCATCCGAAGCGCTTCCGTATCAGCCCAGTCCATGCCGCTGCCATGGCGCTGCTGCTGCTCGGTGCCTGCGCCGACGATGCCGGGACCACGACGACGGGCCCCGTGGTCGCGCAGGCCAGCGACTATCGCCTGGGGCCGGGCGACCGGGTTTCCATCAAAGTGTTCGGACAGCAGGATATTTCCGGTGAATTCGATATCAGCGCCACGGGGCAGCTATCGCTGCCGCTGATCGGCCAAGTCGGCGCGGCGACCCATACGGTGACCGAGTTGCAGCAGATCATCACCAACAAGCTGGCGGAGAAATATATCGTCAACCCCCAGGTGTCGATTCAGGTCACCAACTATCGGCCTTTCTTCATTCTCGGCCAGGTGAACAAGCCGGGTAGCTATCCCTACCAGGCCGGGCTCAATGTGCGCCAGGCGGTCGCCATCTCGGGCGGCTATACGCGACGGGCGCGCGAGGAGCCGGTCATCATCATTCGTGTCGGCCCCAATGGACATGAGCAGCGGATCGAGAGCAACGGCAGCGCGCCGATTTTGCCGGGCGACAGCATCGACGTCGAGCGGCGCCTGTTCTAAGCCGCCGCGGCCGCGTTGCGCGAGATCGGCCGATATGTTATTAGCATATTGAAAATACACGGATATCGGCTTCGGGTTGAGCCCTTTGGGGGCGGTAAGGGAAAAA
>DATKQA010000646.1:0-3390 GCA_035523835.1 Candidatus Sulfotelmatobacter sp. | reverse complement strand
GGGCGCCTTGGCCAGCACACCGTCCCAGCGCTCGACCTCCTGGCGCAGCGGCCGCGGCGCTTCCCAATCGGCGAGACGCGCGCGCCAGTCGAAGCGGTGCAGGTCGGCCAGCACGCGGGTGCATTGCTGCCAGAGCGAGGCCACGGCGGCTTCGCCACGATCGAAGCCCGGATCGGGCTCCCAGATGATGAAGGGACGGCCGGCCAGGCGCTGCATCATGATGAAGGGCGTGCCGAGTTCGCCCTCGCCGGCGCTGGCGAAGGGCACGTCCGGCACCGGCAGGCCGGCGGCATGGAGGGCGCGGAGCAGCGGCGCCTGGCGGTAGACATCGGTATTGCCGAGCCGGCGCACGCCGGGCGGCGCCAGCTTCAGGATCAGGTCGGCCAGGCGCCGGCCGCCGCCGGCATCGATCACCTCGAAGCCGAAGGTCAGGCCGGCATGCCCCATCTCCATCACCGCCAGGTTCCGCACCGCGGCGCCGGCGCCGAACTCGGCGCCGATGTAGCGCTGCAAGGCCGGCAGCAGGCGAGCGGCATCAATGGACGGTTCGGTGCTCAACGACGATCCTCGGGCGTTCCATCGGCGCCGAGGTTAGGCGGCGCCGGCGGCATGCGGCAAGCTCGGCGCCTCGGGCTTGCCGGCCGATAGATAGCATACTATCATTTTGCCATGCGACAGGCGGCTCTATCCGGCACCTTCGACTTCGGCTTCCGGGTTTCGCGCATCGCCCGGCGGCTCAGGCAGGCGATCGACGGCGAGCTCGGCGCCTTCGGCCTGACGGAAGCGACCTGGCGGCCGCTCGCCTATGTCGGCCGCCTCGGCGACGGCGTACGGCAGAAGGAGCTGGCCACGGCGCTCGGCATCGAAGGCCCGTCGCTGGTGCGCCTGCTGGACAATCTCGAAGGCCGCGGCCTGATCGAGCGCCGCGAGGACGGCAGCGACCGCCGCGTGCGCGGCATCCATCTCACCGCGTCCGGCCGCGCGCTCGCCGCGCGCGTATCCTCGGTCAGCGCGGGAATCCAGCGGCGCCTGCTGCTCGGCCTGGCGCCGGACGACATCGCCGCCTTTCAGCGCATCCTGCAGACCATCGAGCGCGCGCTCGATGCGCCCGTTGAAATCGCCAAGCCCACGACAATGCGGAGGAGGAAACGATGAACGACATCACCGTCAATGCCCCGAACCGCTGGCGGCTGGAAACGCCCGGCGACGCCGGCTGGACGCACAGCGCCCGGGCCGATGCGCCGCGGAAATACTTCATGGTTTCCGCCGATTGCCATGCCAACGAGCCGGTCGATCTCTGGCTGACGCGCATGGACAAGAAGTATCACGCGCGCCTGCCGCACGTGATCACCGACAAGGACGGCGTGCAATGGCGCGTCTCCGAAGGCCATCGCCCCGACCGCCTCAGGCTCTCGACCCTGGAGGGCGAGGATGCGCTGCGCAACAAGTCCGGCGCCACCGCTTCCGGCCGTTTGGCCGATCACGATGCCGACGGTATCGACGTCGAGCTGATGTTCCCGAACAAGGGCCTCGCCATGTGGGCGACGCCGGATGCCGAATTCGCCATGGCGCAATGCCGGGCCTGGAACGAATGGGCCTTCGAGACCTTCGCCGGCCACGGCGAGCGCATCATCGTCGCCGGGGCGCTGGCCACCGCCGACCTCGAGGGATCGATCGCCGAGGTCGAGCGCCTGGCCAAGCTCGGCGCGCGCTGCCTGACCTTGCCCTGCAAGCCGATCTGGGGCGGCCACGACGTCGACCACGTGAACTACAACCTGCCGCATTTCGACCGGCTGTGGGCGGCGATCCAGGATGCCGACCTGCCGATCACCTTCCACGTCTCGACCGGGCGCGATCCGCGTGCCGCGCGCGGCAACGGCGGTGCGGTGGTGAACTACGTCTCGCACTCGCTCGCGCCCACCATCGAGCCGGTGGCCAACCTCTGCGCTTCCGGCGTGCTGGAACGCTTCAAGGGCTTGCGCTTCGCCACCATCGAGGCCGGCATCGGCTGGGTGCCCTGGATGCTCGGCGCCATGGACGAGGCCTACAAGAAGCACCACTTCTGGGTGCGGCCGAAGCTGCAGGGCCTGCCGAGCGACTATTACCGCGCGCACGGCTTTTCCTCGTTCCAGGAGGACCAGGCCGGCCTCGACCTGGCGGAAGGCCACGATCTCGCCGGCAATTTCATGTGGGCCAACGACTATCCGCATCACGAGGGCACCTGGCCGCATTCGGCGGCGGCGATCGAGCGCACCATGGCGCATCTCTCCGATCAGAGCCGGGCGAAGATCCTCGGCCTCAACGCGGCCCGCTTCCTGAAGCTGGAGGTTCCGGCGCGCTATCGGCAGGCGGCATGAGCAAACGCAGCCTGCGCGGCAAGGTCGCCATCGTCGGGATCGGCGAGACCGCCTATTACAAGCACGGCAAATCGCCCGACCCGGAGTTCAAGCTGGCGCTGAAGGCGGTGCTCGCCGCCGCCGAGGACGCCGGGATCGATCCGCGCGCGATCGACGGCTTCGCCTCCTATTCGAACGACCGCAACGATCCCTCGCGCCTCGCCGCGGCGCTCGGCCTGCCGGCGCTCCGCTTCGCCAACATGCAATGGGGCGGCGGCGGCGGCGGCGGTTCCGGCGCCGTGGCCAATGCCGCCGCGGCGGTGGCCGGCGGCCTCGCCGACTGCGTCGTGGTGTTCCGCGCCCTGGCGCAGGGCCAGTTCCAGCGCTTCGGGGCAGCGCCGCCCGGCGCCGCCGCCGTGGGCGAGCCCGCCTTCAACGCCCCCTATGGCGTGATGTCGCCGGCGCAGCGCTATGCCATGCGGGCGATGCGCTTCATCCACGAGAACCGCATCGGCCCGGGGGCGCAGCGCGCCATCGCCCTCGCCTCCTATCACCACGCCCAGGCCAACCCGCGCGCGGTGATGCACGGCAAGGCGCTGACCCCTGAGCTCTACGACGATTCGCGCTGGATCGTCGAACCCTGGCGGCTCTACGACTGCTGCATGGAGAACGACGGCGCCGCGGCGCTGATCGTCGTGCCGGCGGAGCGCGCCCGCGACTTCCGCCACAAGCCGGCCTATCTGCTCGGCGCGGCGCTCGGCTCGGAATATCGCAATGCCGCGCGCTGCCACAATGCCCCGCTCTATGCCACTTCGAGCTTCACCACCGTGGCGCCGCAGCTCTATGCCATGGCCGGGGTGAAGCCCGGCGACGTGGATGTCGTGCAGGCCTACGAGAATTTCACCGGCGGCGTGCTGATGAGCCTGGTCGAGCACGGCTTCTTTGGCGCCGAGGAAGCCAACGAATTCCTGGTGCCGGAGAACCTGATGGCGCCGGGCGGGCGCATGCCGTTGAACACCAGCGGCGGCAATCTGGCGGAGTGCTACATGCACGG
>DATKQA010000645.1:0-2624 GCA_035523835.1 Candidatus Sulfotelmatobacter sp. | reverse complement strand
GTTCCGTGCCATCAAAAGCGATTGCCGGCTCTCCCGAATCATCGCCTCGGAAGCGATCATTTCCGATACGACCAGCCCCGCGCCTTCCCGCTTCACCAGGCGGCGAAACGGCTGGTCGGTGACCCCCGACATGGGTGCCAGCAGCACCGGATCAGCGAGGGCGATACGGCCGATCTGAATGGTCATTTTTTGTGCAATTCGTGCATATGATTAAATCATAGGCATCAAAACACAAGTCATACTGCAGCGCAACAAGATTTGCGAATCGAGGCCATGCCCATTGCGTCCGGCACACGGCGCCTCTAGCTTTGCCCGATGCCGACTGCCGCCTTGATCCTTGCCGCCGGTCGCGGCACCCGGCTCGGCGGCGACATCCCCAAACAGTACCTCGACCTGGCCGGCCAGCCCGTGCTCAGACATAGCATTATTGCCTTTGCCCGTCACAAGGCTGTCGATTTCGTGCGGGTGGTCATCCACGAGGACGATCGCCGAGCCTATGAGCGGGCAGCAGCCGGCCTCGGCCTGCTGGCACCGGTGCAGGGCGGTTCCGATCGCCAGGAATCCGTGCGCCTCGGCCTCGAGAGTCTGGCCGAACTGGCGCCGGAGCGCGTGCTGATCCACGATGGAGCGCGGCCGCTGGTCGATGCCGCCACCATCTCGCGCAGCCTCGATGCCCTGGCCGCGGTGCCCGGCGCCATCGCCGCGGTGCCGCTTGCCGACACGCTGAAGCGCGACGCCGCCGGCCTGGCGCAAGGCGGCATCGAGCGCACCGGCCTCTGGCGCGCGCAAACGCCGCAGGCGTTCGATTTCGCCAAGATACTGGCCGCGCACCGGGCTGCCGCCGGCGCCGGGTTGACCGACGATGCCGCAGTCGCGGAACGCGCCGGCCTGGCCGTACGGCTGGTGCCGGGGAGCGAGGACAATATCAAGGTGACCACCAGGGACGATCTGCTGCGCGCCGAACGGCTGCTCGCCGGCATGTTCGGCGATATGCGCGTCGGCAGCGGCTTCGACGTGCATGCCTTCGGACCGGTGCGGCCGTTGATGCTGTGCGGCATCGAGGTGCCGCACGAGCGCGGCCTGGAGGGCCATTCCGATGCCGATGTCGGCCTGCACGCGCTGACCGACGCGCTGCTCGGCGCGCTCGGCGCCGGCGACATCGGCCAGCACTTTCCACCGAGTGATCCGAAATGGCGCGGCGCCGCCTCGGACCGTTTCCTCCGCCATGCCGCCCACCTGGTCGGCGCCGCCGGCGGCCTCATCGCCCATCTTGACGTCACCCTCATCTGCGAGCGGCCGAAGATCGGTCCGCATCGCGAGCGCATGCGCGTCCGCATCGGCGAGATTCTCGATCTCGCCCTCGACCGTATCAGCGTCAAGGCGACGACGACCGAAGGCTTGGGCTTCACCGGCCGTGGGGAGGGTATCGCCGCCCAGGCCACCGCAACGGTGCGCTTGCGCGGCTGAACGGTGCGCCGGCGGATTGCGCGATGCGCGATCCATCCGTACCATTTGCCGCGGCGTTCCAGGATCACCGAGCATGCTGCCAGAGCCCACCGTTTTCGTCGCTTTCCTTGCCGCCACCATCGCGCTGATCCTGCTGCCCGGACCCGACACCTTCTATGTGGCGGCGCGCAGCCTGCACCAGGGACGGATCGCCGGCGTGATCGCCGCGCTCGGCATATCCTGCGGCCTCGTGGTCCATGTCACCGCCGCGGCGCTCGGCATTTCCAGCCTGATCGCCTATGTGCCGATCGCGCTCCATGTGATCCGCTATATCGGCGCCGCCTATCTGCTATACCTCGCCTGGACGACGATCTTCGCGCGGAACGCCGCCGAGCCGGCGACGCTCCGGCCGCCGCCGCTCGATCGCTGGCGCATCTGGCGGCAGGCGGCGCTGACCAACCTGCTCAACCCCAAGGTCATCATGTTCTTCCTCGCCTTCCTGCCGCAATTCGCCCAGCCGAGCGTCGGCCCGGTGTGGCTGCAGATGGCGAGCCTCGGCGTGGTCTTCATCGTGCTCGGCTTCGCCTATTCCGTCGTCGTCGCCCTGATCGCCGGCAGCATCGGCCGCAGCCTGCAGCGCCATGCCGGCTTCCGCCGTGCCCAGCGCTGGCTCACCGGCACGACGCTCGGCGGGCTGGCGCTGTGGCTGGCCGTTGCCGACCGCCGCTGACGCGCGCCCGATCGTGGCCCGAGCGCTGCACTGGCACCATCCCGCCGCCTTGATCGCGACCTGCGGCGGCATCGGCAACATCCCTTTCGCGCCGGGGACCTGGGGCTCGCTCCTTGCCTTGCCCCTGACCTGGCTGGTCCGCGGCTACGCCGGCGCCGAGGCGGTCGCTGCCGTCGCCCTGCTCATCTTCGTTGCCGGCTGGTGGGCCGCGATGCGCTATATCGCGGCGACGCGGCGGGAAGATCCCGGATCGATCGTGATCGATGAAGTCGCGGCGCAAATGCTGGTGCTGCTGCCGGAGAGACGCGACCTGCTTGCCTACGGCGCCGGCTTCCTGCTGTTTCGCCTGTTCGACATCGTCAAGCCCTGGCCGGTGAGCTGGGCGGACCGTACGATCAAGGGCGGCTTCGGCGCCATGTTCGACGATCTGCTCGCGGCCGCCTATGCC
>DATKQA010000644.1:0-2259 GCA_035523835.1 Candidatus Sulfotelmatobacter sp. | reverse complement strand
CGTCGGGGATGCCCTGCCGCAGCGTGGTGATCCCGCGCCCGTGCGAGTGCGAATTGACGAAGCCGGGAATCACCAGATGCGAGCCGTCGCCGATCTCCTCGGCGGCAGGGTGACGGCCGCGCAGCTCCGCGTGCGGGCCGGTCTCCCGGACACGTCCGGCCTCGATGTAGACGGCGCCATCGGCGAGCGCCGCGTGCGCCGCTCCCCACCGGGTCACGAGAAGCCGGCTGCGCACCAGTTGACCGCTCATGCTCGACACCATCGTTGCAGACCATCACAGCACCGGCCTGTCCCAAGGCGCCGGCGCCTTCATCGCCTTGCGGCGAGCCCCATGCCCTTCACGGCGAGCGACGCGGTATCGTGCATTACTTCGCCGGCCGGCCCACTTCCCTCAGCAGGTCGTCCATCAGCTCGGTGACGTCCGCGAGCGCGTCGGCGACGCGGTTGCGGTCGCGGACCAGCTTCGTCTCCAGCATCCAGCGCTCCTCGCCCTGCTCGCCTTTCGCAAGGCGCGGAATGTCGTAGAGACAGGGGATCATCGTCGTCTGCGGCGTAAAGCCGTACGGATCCTGCCCGTAGGCGCCCTTGTAGGTGCTCTGCAAGGGAACGAGGTGATGGCTGATGCGTTTCATCGTGCGGTTGAACAGGCGCGCCACGTCCTCGTCGCCGCGCCCCGCCTCGAAGCGCTGGCGCCACCGATCCGCCGCCTCGTCAAAACGCTTCGCCGCGGCAGCGAGCGCACTTGCGCGGTCGATCACAGCGTCGAGGCCGACCGGCTTGCCGGGCGTTTGCAGCTCCTTCAGGCGGGCGCCGATCTGCTCGGCGACCGGCTGGTAGGTGAACGGCAGCAGCGGCGCCGTGCACAGCTCCCACAAATACGCGGCGTAGATGCGGATGTGGACCTGCATCCAGTCCCAGTCGAGCTTGTCGAGCCGGTTCTCGACGGAATGGTGCCACCAGCCGAGCGTCGCCAGAGCCGACTCCTGAAGCTCCTTCTCGGTGAAGGAGCCTTCGCCGTGCATCATCGGAATGCCGACGCCGAAGAAGGAGCTGTCGCCGGTCTTTGCGGCGCGCCGCCAATAGTATTCGCGGCCTCCGAGCAGCTCCTTCTCGACATGCTGGTGAAAGCGCTTCAGCTCCGCGTTCGAGGACGTCCCCCAGCGCGTCGTGGTGCCGATGCAGGCCGGCTGATCGATCTGCAGATAGGCGCAGGCGTGCTGGCGCAGCTTGTCCCACTGCCGGTCGACGAACCACGACGAGCCGGCCATCGTCCCGGTCTCGTGCGCGGTCCAGAAGCCGAACAGCAGGCCGCGGCGCAGCTCGCCCTTGTACTTGCCGAACACCCGCGCCAGCTCGATCATGCAGGCGTTGCCGGCGGCGTTGTCGGTCGCCGCCTCGCCTGGCCAGGAATCCTGGTGGCCGCCCACCATGACGAAGTCGCCGGGCTCCGGGCTCTGCTCCAGGGCGATCTCGCCGACCGTGATCTGCACCGGGCGCCAGCCGTTCTCGACATGGGTGCGCAACCAGACATGGACCGGCCCCTGCGCGCACATCTCCTTCAGCTTCAACCCGGCGACGCGCGCGATGCCGATGCAGGGAATGGTCGGCATCTCGTCCTTGTAGTTCTCGGGCGTCGGGTTTCCCCAGACCGGCTTCACCGAGCCGAACGGCAGCGCCTCGTTCTCCGGCGGGCCCCAGTTCATCATGACCGCGCCGATCGCGCCCTTGAGCCCGGCGATGCGCTGCTTCTCGTGGCGGGCGGGCGAATAGGAAAGCTCGGTCAGGATGATCTTGCCGCGGACATCCTTGCCCTCGTAGTCGGCGAAGGCGCCGGAGCCGACATAGACGAGTTCGCCCGACAGGCCCTCCGGCATAGTCTCCAGGCTGTGCCCGAGCGTGTTCGCCTGGATTGCGATGTCGTTCGGCGAGATCGTCCGGAATTCCGCGTGGTGCGGGAAGCTCACGATGGCCGGCAATTCGTGGATGACCGTGTTCGGCACGCCGGCCTTGATCATGGCGTCGCGGCTGTACTCCGCCATGCGCCGGCCATTCGCCGAACCGGCCGCGCGATGAGGGATCTCCCGGACGATATGCTCGACATGCTTTCGAATCCTGTCCGCGCCCACCTCGTTGAGCACCCCATCCCGGGACATGTCGGCCTCGCATGTTTGCCATACAGCCATACCGTCATACGCTCATGCTGTGGTACTGTCAAACAAGCGCCTGCCGGCGGGGCGCGGAGGTCGGCACCTGGGCGGA
>DATKQA010000643.1:0-2317 GCA_035523835.1 Candidatus Sulfotelmatobacter sp. | reverse complement strand
AACGCCATAATCAGCGTGCTGACAGAGTACCACAGAAGCGAGAAAGTGAAGATGGAGCGCCGCCCGTAAGCGTCGGGTATCCAGCCGAAGACGATCGTCCCCACAAACAGACCGGCGAAAAGGGAAAAAACAAAAGTGCCGGCACCGGGTGCATTGATCGACTTGAGGACGGCAAACGGACCAAGCGAAGCATCGCTGAACAGCCCCTGCGCCGTCATGCCTGGCACGATATAAGCGGTCAGGAACAGGTCATACAGCTCGAAGCACGCACCAAGCGAGATCAGCAGGATCAGTCGCCAGATATGGCGGCTAGTGGGTAGCCGGTCGAGCCGCGCTGCAAGATCAGCCGCACTGATGGCCATCGCTCTTCCTTCCTCGATGCGGTCGCCGCCGACCCGCCGTCCGGTCATTCCGGCCATGCAGTACTGGCGCGTCGCGTCGCGTCAAGGGGTCACCGCCCGGCGCCCGTCCTTGTTGATGCGCCTCCGGCGCGCCATCTAGCGGCACAAATGCAACACACACCATTCACTCTGCCCGATCCGGTGGGCTGGCACGGGACGACGATCCTGTGCGTCCGCCGCGCAGGGCACGTGGCCATGGCCGGCGACGGCCAGGTCAGCCTCGGCCAGACCGTGGTTAAGGGAAACGCACGCAAGGTGCGCCGGATCGGGCCCTCGGGCGCGATCCTGGCTGGCTTTGCCGGCGCCACCGCGGATGCCTTCACCCTGCTCGAGCGGTTGGAATCGAAGCTCGAGCGCTTCCCCAACCAACTCGAGCGCGCCTGCGTCGAGCTTGCCAAGGACTGGCGCACCGACCGCTATCTGCGCCGGCTGGAGGCGATGATGGCGGTCGCCGACAAGGACCGCAGTTTCACGCTGACCGGCAACGGCGATGTGCTGGAGCCGGAGGGCGGTGTGATCGCCATCGGTTCCGGTGGCAACTATGCGCTGGCGGCAGCACGGGCGCTGATGGAGGTAGAAGGCCTGTCAGCCGAAGAGATCGCGCGCCGCGCAATGCACATCGCCGCCGAGATCTGCATCTATACCAATGACAACGTGATTGTAGAGACCATCTGATGGAAGTTCCAACCTATTCGCCGAGGGAGATCGTCTCCGAACTCGACCGCTTTATCGTCGGCCAGGACGACGCGAAGCGTGCCGTCGCCATTGCGCTGCGCAACCGCTGGCGCCGCCAACGCCTGCCCGAGGCAATGCGCGAGGAGGTGGTGCCGAAGAACATCCTGATGATCGGCCCCACCGGCGTTGGCAAAACAGAGATTGCGCGCCGTCTGGCCAAACTGGCGCAGGCGCCGTTCCTTAAGGTCGAGGCCACCAAGTTCACTGAGGTCGGCTATGTCGGCCGCGACGTGGAAAGCATCGTCCGCGACCTTGTCGAAGCCAGCCTCGTGATGCTCCGCGACGCCTCCCGCAAGGAGGTGCAGGCGAAAGCCGAGCTCGCCGCCGAAGAGCGCCTGATAACCGCCCTGGTCGGTGAAGGCGCAGCAGCCGATACGCGCTCTAAGTTTCGCCGCATGCTGCGCAACGGCGAATTCGAGCAGAAGGAGATTGAGGTCGCGATCACGGAGCCCCCGTCCGGCATGCCGATCGGTCAGCTCGATATTCCCGGCATGCCGCCCGGCCAGATGATCAACCTCACCGAGATGATGAAGGGCATGTTCGGCCGCCAACCTCAGCAGCGGCGCATGACCGTTGCCGCCGCGCGCGAGGCACTGGAGCGCGAGGAAGCCGACCGGCTGCTCGATAACGACCGGCTCGCCAAAGACGCGGTGGCACATGCCGAAAACAACGGCATCGTCTTCATCGACGAAATCGACAAGATCTCCGCCCGCACGATGGAGGGCGGGTTCCGCGGCGGCGATGTCTCGCGCGAGGGCGTGCAACGCGACCTGCTGCCGTTGATCGAGGGCACGACGGTCAACACCAAATACGGTCCGGTGAAGACGGATTTCGTGTTGTTCATCGCGTCGGGCGCCTTCCATTTGGCCAAGCCGTCGGATCTGCTGCCCGAGCTGCAAGGCCGGCTGCCCATCCGGGTCGAGCTGGCGCCGCTGTCGCGCGAGGATTTGCTGCGCATCCTTACCGAGCCGGAGCACTCACTGATCAAGCAATACAGCGCGCTGATGGGCACCGAGTCAGTCACGCTGAATTTCACCGACGATGCCATCGACGCGCTTGCCGAACTGGCCGCCGACATCAACGAGCGGGTGGAGAATATCGGCGCTCGCCGATTGCACACGGTGCTGGAACGGCTGCTGGACGAGATCAGCTTCACAGCAACGGACCGGGCCGGCGAGACG
>DATKQA010000642.1:0-6366 GCA_035523835.1 Candidatus Sulfotelmatobacter sp. | reverse complement strand
TCGGCATGGCGGCGCTGATCCTGCCGGCCAGCGCCGTCGGCGCCGGAGTCGCGCGCCGCCTGCCGCGCTCGCGCTGACCCTCACTGCAAGCTGAAGGTTACCGGAAGAACCAGTTCGAGCCGGGCGGCGGCATAGGAGGCGGGCGGCGCCGGCAGTGGATCGGCCTGGTGCACCATTGCCTCCGCCGCGCTGTCGAGCAAGGCGCTGCCGGAGCCGCGGCGAATCCGGGCCGACAAGACCCGTCCCACGCGGTCGATGGCGAAATCGATCAGCACGGTGCCCTGCTCCTGCCGTCGCCGCGCGATCTCGGGATAGCGCTTCTGGCGCTCCAGTGCCGCCATGACAGCGGCGAGATAATCAGCCGACGGCGCCGAAACGACGATGGCCGCAGGCGCGACGGTCTGCGGCGCCGAAGCGGCCGACATCACCGGAGATTGCTGTCCGAAGGAAGCAGCTTGCTGCGACGGCGCCGATGGCGCCGGCGGCAAGCCGGATTCGACAGCGAAGCTCGGCGCGGCCTGAACGGTCGTCACCTTCCGGGCTGGTCGCGGTTTCACCAGCCGCGCATGCCGGTGCGCTTCGGCCGCGGCGGATGCCGATTGCGGCGCCGGTGCCGACAGAGCGAACGGCGACGCCGTTGGCTGCGCTACCGCCGCGGCAGCGGGAACCGGCACAGGATTGGCCGCCGGCCCTGTCGGTTCCGCCAGCGGTGCCGCTTCGGTGGCCGGCGCCGCGACCAGCGTGACCGATATGGCGGCAGGTGCCGCAATCGGCTGCCCGGCCGGCGCATTGGCGAGGAATACCGCCAGCAGCGCGCCATGACCTACCAGCGAGGCCAGGGCGGCCGGCAGCAACCGATCCCGATGGTCGCAATGCAACCGCCGCCCGGCGCCGGCATGAGCGGGCAACAGCGGCATGCTAGGCGTGGCGTCGCGCGGGTAGCGGCAGGCTGATCCGGGCGGCAAGACCGATCGTCGCGCCGAGCCGGTTCAGCACGATGAGACCGGCGAAGCCGAGGGCGTTGATGCTGAAAATGCGGCCGACGATCGCCGGCGCGAAGTCTTCGGTGCCGCCCAGTGCCGTTGCCGCGACGACGAACAAGGCGCCTTCATAAACCGCAAAGGCCGCCAGAAACGCCAGGCACCAGACGGCAGCGTGGCCGGCCCGATCGAGCCGAAACGCCGTCCAGCGGGCCGCCAGGGTTGCGAGCAGCGCGACGATGCCGAGCGCGGCGCCCCATGCCAGGCTGATCGCATCCCAGGGATAATTGAGAAATCCATAGCCGACGATCTGGTTGGCGAGCCAGACTGCGGCGATGAAGAGCAAGGCATCGCGGCGCGAAAGGGTCAGAGCCGCGACGGCGCCGAAGGCCGCGAGCGGCACGGCGCAGGCGAAGCCGAAGCTGAAGGCGACGCTGGCGGCCACCAGCAGTACCAGCCAGAGCTGATGGCGCCAGTTCAAGGCGACGGCCGTGAGTTGTTTGGTCATGGCACTTCTCCTGTTCAGCGTTGAAGCATTCGCGGTATTGCGGCCACGTCATTCATGGCGGAAGCCGCGGCCGGAGCGATCGAAAGGATCGGGGTCCGACAAGCCGAACCAGCGCGCCCGAAGCTGGTCCCAAAGCGCTAGCCGCGACCAGTCCGGCACTTTCAGTATTTTGTCCGTCTCGGGATGCAGGAACGGGTTCGGCAGCAGGATGGTGATCTGCTGCTCGCCCTTGCCGTTGAAAAGGCGAAGTCCCCAGGAGATCGGCTTGCCGGCGCGGCTGAGCCGCCGATAAAGCTCGGCGCGCGAAGTGCGGCGATGGCGGGCGAGTTCGGGCGCGACCGGGTTGTTGTGCGGCCCCCGGTGTTCGCCGATGCAGATGTGGAAGTGTGGAACGCCGAAGGTCACCGTCAGATAGCCGTCGAACATCTTGATCTTCTCGGGGACTCGCGCTGCCCGCAGCTCCCAGGCAGCGCCCTGGATGATCGGCCCGAAGGTGATCTCGTGCCAATGCTCGTGAAAGAGATCGCGCAGCAGCGCCTCCAGGCTGGCGGCATCGGTCGGCAAGGCAAACACCTCGACCGTGGCACCGTCTTCATCGACGACCCGTTCCGGCTTCAGTGCGACGGTGTCCATCCCGACCTCATTTCTGCTGTTCGGCGCCGAGCATCGCGCCGTCGAAGACGACGCGCAAGCCGGCGAAGACACCGAGGCCCGGATTTTGAAAGCCCGTCGCGGCCTGATAGTGCTGATCAAGAAGATTATCGATCCGGGCGAAGGCCGTGACGCCATGGCCGAGAGCATAGGAACCGGCAAGGTTCACCAGCGTGTAGCCGTCATTGGTCAAGCCCGTGATCGAGCCCGATCGATTGATGTCGATGAAGGGTCCGGCATATAGCACCGTCGCCGAGAGCGAGGCCGCCTCGCTCACCTGCCAGGTGGCGTTCAAACTGGCCTTGTGCTTCGGCCGGCGCAGCAGCTCCGCATGCAGGATGTCGTCGTCGGCCGCCGTGTAGGTATAATCGGCCCGCAAGGTGAGCGGGTCGATCGGCTTGTAGCTGATGAAGGTCTCGAAACCGTAGGTCGTTGCCCGGCCTATGTTGATATCCGTCGTGCCCGCGGCGTTCGATGCGATGAGATTCCTGATGTCGTTGTGGAAATAGGTGCTGCCGAATTGCACGCGCTTGTCGAGCAACGCCTGTTCGAAGCCGAGGTCATAGCCGAAGCTCGTCTCGGGCTGCAGGTTCGGGTTGGCGAAGAAGCCAAAGGCGGCGAAGCTGTTGTCGAACAACTCGTCGAGCGAGGGCGCCTTGAAGCCGGTGCCGACGCTCCCCTTGAGCTTGGTACCGGTTTCCGGAATGAGAACGGCCGGAGCGTCTCTGTAGGTGGCCTTGCCGCCGAATAGACTATTGTCGTCGTAGCGCACGCTGGCCGCGTTGAAGAAGTGCTCGCCGAAGCTCGACTGCAGCTCGGCGAAGCCGGCGTTGTTGCTCATCGTCGCCTGCACCGGCGCGGTGTCGTCGATCGCGTCGCGCTGATGCTCGGCACCCAGCGTTACCACCTGTCCCGGCATCACCTTGATATTGCCCTGCCAGTCGAGCTTTACCCTGTCGCCGCCGAAGACGCTGGGATCGTTGCCAAAGGCAAGGGTACCGGCGTTCGGATCGAAGAAACGCCGGCGATAGTCCGTGTACCCGAGTCCGACCGTCTGGTCGAACACGCCGTCGAACAGCACGAGATGCGCCGTGCCGCGCGTGAACAATTCCCGGTTGTCGCTGTAGCTCGGAGCGGCCTCGGGTCCGAGAAAGTCGTCGCTGGTGGATT
Organism: Candidatus Sulfotelmatobacter sp.; assembly: GCA_035523835.1. Lineage (GTDB taxonomy): Bacteria > Pseudomonadota > Alphaproteobacteria > Ferrovibrionales > Ferrovibrionaceae > DASQHM01. The sequence continues at coordinate 3,057 of DATKQA010000642.1, read as the reverse complement.
CCAGCGAGGTACCGACATAGCGCGCCACCAGCCCGACATCGAAATTGTCGGTGAGGCCGGCGCCGAGCTTGGTGGCGAAGGTCTTGTTGTCATAGAAATCGTTGTTCACCGGCCGGCCCGGCGGCACCAGGTTCGTCGGGGTGACCGGCGCGTCGGCGGAACGATAGTGGGCGACGTCGAAAGCATAGTTGAAGCGCGAAACCGAACCGCTCACGCCGCCGGTCTGGTTGAAGGTGCCGAAGGAGCCGCCTTCGATGCTGGCGTGGAACTGCGCCGGCCCCGATCCCTTCTTGGTGATGATATTGATGACGCCGCCGATCGCGTCGGAACCGTAGAGGCCGCTTTGCGGGCCGCGCAATATCTCGATACGCTCGATGTCGGACGAGAGGATCTGCGAAAAATCGAAGGCGCCGTTGGGCGAACTGGGGTCGCTGACATCGATGCCGTCGATCAGAACCTTGGTATGGTTCGAATTGGTGCCGCGGATGAACACCGATGTGGTGCCGCCCGGACTGCCGGTCTGCACGACGTTGAGGCCGGGGACATCCTGCAGCACCTCCGGCAAGGTACGCTCCTGCTTCTGTTCGATCTCCTGGCTGGTGATCACGGTGACGCTGCTGCCGAGCTGGTCCTCCGGTGTCGGCACACGCGTCGCGCTGACCACCATGTCCGGCAGCACGACGGCCGGCGCGCTGTCGTCGGCGCGGGCGGCGTGGCAAAAGAGCGAAGTGGCGGAAAGGGAAAGGAGGACGAGCAGCCGGCTCGCCGGCGGTCGGGAGATGGTGGGCATGGGACCGAGGCCTCGCGGCAACGTGACACGTCACCGCGAACCAAAGTCCGGCTACCGACTGACGCTCACCGTCGGCTTCCGGTCCCCATCGGTGCACCCCGCCCAATGTGTCCGCACGTGACCACGGCTGACGGCAGGTCTCCTGACTCGCGGGTCCCTGCCTTGCGTCGCCTTCCCGGTTGCCCAGTGGCGTGATGACGCGCGGCTCGCCGCTTACAGTTGCGGGGGCAGTTACGGCTTTGGGCCGGCTGGCCCGCACCGCATTCCCTTTTGATCCCCTGACAGGGAACCGTCTGCGTCATCCTGCGCGATTGCGATCGGCCGCGTCAACCAAAAGAAGCGGCGTTGAGTACGACGCGTTCCGGCGGTACAGTTGCTTCGCCGGAACCGAGCAGTCCACTCGGCCGCACCGGAACAAATCCCATGAAGCTTGATAAAATCTACACCCGATCGGGTGACGATGGTCGCACCTCGCTCGGCGACGGCACCCGGCTGCCGAAATTTCATGTTCGCGTGGCCGCCTATGGCAGCGTCGATGAAGCCAATTCGATCATCGGCATTGCGCTACTTCACGTCACCGACACCGCGCTAGTCGACTGCCTGTCCCGCATCCAAAACGACCTTTTCGATCTCGGCGCCGATCTATGCCGGCCGGAACGGGAGCATCGCAAGACACCGCCCCTGCGCATGGCGGAGAGCCAGGTAACCTGGCTGGAAGAGATGATCGACCGGTTCAACGCCGGCCTGAGGCCCCTCGACAGTTTCGTCCTCCCGAGCGGCCGTCCGACCGCGGCGCACCTGCATCACGCCCGCACCGTCGTCCGGCGAGCGGAACGGTATATGACCGAAGTGGCCTACCAGGAGCCGGTCAACCCGACGGCCCTCAGGTATATCAATCGGCTCTCCGACCTGCTTTTCGTGCTGGCACGCGATCAGAACGATCGAGGCCAGGCCGATCGACTCTGGCAACCCGGGCGGCATCGCTGACATCTCGGCTCTAGCATTCCGGCACCGTCCGCCGCATATAATCGGGCATGGCCGATACCCTCGATCCCGCCGTCGCCTTCGAGCGCGCACTGCCCGCCTTTGTCCCGCACCGCCCGGCGCGGCCGCAGAAGGACGAAGGCGGCAAGCGCTTCAAGCTGGTCTCCGACTACCGGCCCGCCGGCGACCAGCCGGACGCCATCGCCGAGCTGACCCAGGGCGTCGTCGGCGCCGAGCGCGACCAGGTGCTGCTCGGCGTCACCGGCTCGGGCAAGACCTTCACCATGGCGCATGTGATCCAGAACACGCAGCGCCCGACCCTGGTGCTGGCGCCGAACAAGACGCTGGCGGCGCAGCTCTACGGCGAGATGAAATCGTTCTTCCCCGACAATGCGGTCGAGTACTTCGTCTCCTACTACGACTATTACCAGCCGGAAGCCTATGTGCCGCGGACCGACACCTATATCGAGAAGGACGCCTCGATCAACGAGCAGATCGACCGCATGCGGCATGCGGCGACGCGCGCGCTGCTGGAGCGCGACGACGTCATCATCGTCGCCTCGGTGTCCTGCATCTACGGCATCGGCTCGGTCGAGACCTATTCGGAAATGACCCTCGGCCTCAAGGTCGGGCAGATGCTGGAGCGCAACCAGCTCCTACGCCGTCTGGTCGAGCTGCAATACCGCCGCAACGACGCCAACTTCACCCGCGGCGCCTTCCGCGTGCGCGGCGACGGCATCGAGATCTTCCCGGCGCACTACGAGGACCGTGCCTGGCGGCTCGCGCTGTTCGGCGACGAGATCGAGAACATCGTCGAGTTCGACCCGCTGACCGGCGAGCGCACCGACCAGCTCGAGCAAATCAAGCTTTATGCCAACAGCCACTATGTCACGCCGAAGCCGACCTTGCAGCAGGCGATCAAGCAGATCCGCGTCGAGCTGGTGCAGCGGCTGGCCGAGCTGCGCGGCCAGGGCAAGCTCCTGGAAGCGCAGCGGCTCGAGCAGCGCACGCAGTTCGACCTGGAGATGATGGAGGCGACCGGGTCGTGCGCCGGCATCGAGAACTATTCGCGCTATCTCACCGGCCGCCGGCCGGGCGAGCCGCCGCCGACCCTGTTCGAATACCTGCCCCAGGACGCGCTGGTCTTCATCGACGAATCCCATGTCACCGTGCCGCAGATCGGCGGCATGTTCCGCGGCGACTTCGCCCGCAAGAGCACGCTCGCCGAGTTCGGCTTCCGGCTGCCTTCCTGTGTCGACAACCGCCCGCTCAAGTTCGAGGAG
>DATKQA010000641.1:0-8819 GCA_035523835.1 Candidatus Sulfotelmatobacter sp. | reverse complement strand
GCTGCGCGTGTGCCGGCCCGGCGGCAAGATCGGACTGGCCAACTGGACGCCACAAGGCTTCATCGGCCAGTTGTTCAAGACCCTCGGGCAATATCTGCCGCCGCCTGCCGGCGTGCGATCGCCGCTCCTCTGGGGCACGCGCGAGCGATTGGACGAACTCTTCGGCAGGGACGCCGCGTCGATCCAGGCGGAGCCGCGCAACTTCATGTTCCGCTATCGCTCGGCGGCGCATTTCATCGACCTGTTCAAAACCTACTACGGCCCGACCTACAAAGCCGTTGCCGCCCTGGACGAAACCAAGCGGAGGGCCTTTCTCGCCGATTGGGAGGCGCTCATCGGCCGCTTCAACCGCGCCGACGATGGCACCATGGTCGTGCCCGGCGAATATCTCGAGGTGGTGATCGTCAGGAAATGACGGCGGCCTGCTGAAGCTCGCCCTCGGCGGGAATTCTGCGCCGCCGCAACTGTCGCGCGGAGCGTTGATCGGACCTGTTGCGCCGCCGCCGCTGCCGCACCGCCGGAAATCGGCGGTTGCGGCCGGCGCCGGCAATGCCGAATATGCCCGGCGGGAGGAAGCGGGTTGCGACCCGCTCGGCCGCGACCGATCAACGAGCCATGCCGCCAATGCGCCTGCATCGCGAATTCGCGAGACTTGCTTTGTTGCTTCTGCTGCGCAGCCTGGCGCTCGCGGCCCTGCTGTTGTCGACGCCGGCGGCGATGGCGGCGGGAAGCGAGGTCCGCGTCGGCGTCCTGGCCTTCGGCAGCGTCAACTGGGAACTCGCCACCGTCGAGCATAACGGCTTCGACCGCGCCAACGGCATCGCGCTGAAGGTCGTGCAGCTTGCCGGCAAGGACGGCGCCGCGGTGGCGCTGCAGGGCGGCTCGGTCGATGTCATCGTCACCGACTGGCTGTGGGTGTCGAAACGGCGGAGCGAAGGCGCCGACTTCACCTTCGTGCCGCATTCGAGCGCGGTCGGCGGCGTGATGGTGCGGCCCGATTCCGGCATCAAGACGCTTGCCGACCTCAAGGGCAGGAAGCTCGGCATCGCCGGCGGGCCGACCGACAAGAGCTGGATCATGCTGCGCGCCTATGCCCGCAAGGTGCTCGGCGTCGATCTGGCCAAGACGGTCGAGCCGGTCTATGGCGCGCCGCCGCTGCTGAACGCCCTGATGCAGCGCGGCGAGATACCGGCGGCGCTGAATTTCTGGCCCTATGAGGCAAGGCTGCGCGCCGCCGGGATGCGCGAGCTGATCGATGTCGCCGACATGCTGCCGGCGCTCGGCCTGAAGCAGTCGCCGCCGATCGTCGGCTGGGTCTTCAGCGAGCATTGGGCGGCGCGGCATGCCGCCGCCATCGACGGTTTTCTCAAGGCGACCGCTGCCGCGGAAAAGCTGCTCGCCACCTCGGACGCCGAATGGCAGCGCCTGGCGCCGCTGACCCAGACCGAGGACGCCGCCACCCTGGCGGCGCTGCGCGAGGCCTATCGACACGGCATCATCGCCGACCCCGGCCCGCGGCAAGCCGCCGCCGCCGAAACGCTCATGGCCATCCTGCACGACTATGCCGATGCCGATTTCGCCGGGACCGGGCCGCATCTCGCCCCCGGCACCTTCTGGGCCGGCGCCACCAATTGACGCGGGATTGACGCGGTCCGCATGAACATGACCTTGAGCGTGCGACGCGACGGACGGCTGCGCCTCGCCTCGCTGCTGCTGCTCTTCGCGCTCTGGCAGGCCGTCGCCGCCCTGGTCCACAACGCGCTGCTGCCGACGCCGGTCGCGGTGGCGGGCCGGCTCTATCTGCAGGCCGCGCACGGCGACCTCCTGTTCCATCTCGGCGTGACCTTGCTGCGCGTCGCCGCCGCCTTCGTGGTGGCGATGACCGTCGGCACCGCCATCGGCATCGGCATGGGACGGCATCGCCGCGCCGACCAGTTCTTCGACGTCTGGCTGGTGCTCGGCCTCAACCTGCCGGCGCTGGTCATCATGATCGTCTGCTACATCTGGCTCGGCCTCGGCGAGCCGGCCGCCATCCTCGCCGTCGCGCTCAACAAGATCCCGATCGTCGCCGTCACCATGCGCGAGGGCGCCCGCGCCATCGACCGCGAGCTGCTGCAGGTCGCCGAGGTGCTCAAGCTGCCGTGGCGGCGGCGGCTCGCCAAGGTGGTGCTGCCGCAACTCTATCCCTATCTCATGGCTTCGGCCCGCAACGGTCTGGCGCTGATCTGGAAGCTGGTGCTGGTGGTGGAATTGCTCGGCCGCTCCAACGGCGTCGGCTTCGAGCTCGGCGTGTTCTTCCAATATTTCGACATCACCAGCGTGCTTGCCTATACTGCCGCCTTCGTCGCCGTCGTCCTGGGCATCGAACTACTGCTGATCCGGCCGCTCGAACGACGCCTGACGCGATGGCGCCCATGAAAGTCGTTGCCGTGAACGCGCTCGAAGTCAGCATTGCGCGCAAGCGTTATGGCGCCGCCACGGAAGCTTCCGCTCTGCCGGCCATCGAGGGATTGAAATTCGCGGTGCCGGTGCGGCAATGCGCCTGCATCGTCGGCCCCTCCGGCTGCGGCAAGACGACGCTGCTCAACATCATCAGCGGGCTCGACCGCGAGGTCGAAGGCAGCGTGCGCATCGCCGCCGGCAGCCAAGCCGCACCGGCGGTCGGCTACATGTTCCAGGCACCGCGGCTGATGCCCTGGCTCACCGTGCTGGAAAACGTCCGGCTCGCGCTGCCGGAGCCGGCGGCCGCAACCGACAAGGCGCGCGACGTTCTCGCCGAGATGCAGCTTGCCGACGTGCTCGACGCCTATCCGGCGCAGCTTTCCGGCGGCATGCAGCGGCGCGTGGCGCTGGCGCGCGCCGTCGTCAACGAACCCGGCCTGCTGCTGCTCGACGAGCCGTTCCTGTCGCTCGACGCGCCGGCGGCCGACCGGCTGCGCCGCCTCGTGCTCGATCTCTGGCAGCGGCGGCCGACCACCATCCTGTTCGTCACCCACGACCTGCGCGAGGCGCTCTATGTCGCCGACCGCATCATTTTCCTTTCGGCCGCGCCGGCGCGCGTGGTGCTCGATATCCCGGTCGACCTGCTGCGCCCGCGCGAAGCCGACAGCCCGGCGATCGAGGCGCTGCGCCGCCGCGTGCTCGACGCGCATCCCGAGCTCTTGTCCGGCCTGATCAATGCCGACGGCACCGGGCGGGAGAATGCGCGGTGAATGCGCATGCGCTCGAAGTGAAGGGCGTGGCCAAGGCCTATGGCCCGGTGCGCGCGCTCGACGGCGTCGACCTCAGCGTCGATGCCGGCGAGTTCGTCGCCCTGCTCGGGCCGAACGGCGCCGGCAAGAGCACGCTGTTCCAGCTCCTGACCGGCCTCTATGTCGCCGATGGCGGCGAAATCCACGTCGCCGGCTGCGACATCCGCCACCGCATCGTGCCGGCGCTGGCCAGCCTCGGCATCGTCTTCCAGCAGATGACGCTCGACCTCGACTTGACCGTGGCGGCGAATCTGCGTTTCCACGCCCGCCTGCACGGCATGGGGGCCGCGCACGGGGCGACGCGCATGGCCGCCGAAGTCGAGCGTCTCGGCATCGCCCAGCAGATCAACGACAAGGTGCGGCAATTGAGCGGCGGCACCCGCCGGCGGGTGGAACTGGCGCGCGCGCTGCTGCATGAGCCGAAGATCCTGCTGATGGACGAGCCGACCGTCGGCCTCGATCCGGCGAGCCGGCGCGACCTGCTGGCCTATGTCCTGGGCCTGTGCCGGGATCGCGGCCTCGGCGTGCTCTGGGCGACGCATCTGGTCGAGGAAGTCGAAGCCGCCAGCAAGGTGGTGATCCTGCACAAGGGCAAGGTATTGAAGACCGGGACGCCGGCCGGCCTGCTCGCCGACACCGGACAAACTTCGCTCGCCGCGGCCTTCCTGCTGTTGACCGCCGGCGGCGGCAAGCCATGAGGAGGCAGCCATGAAGCTGATGGCAAGCGCGGCGGGAATGCTTCGCCTGGCTCTGCTGTCCACGGCGATGCTCGGCCTCACGGCGGCGGCCGCGAGCGCCAAGGGCACCGGCTATATCTTCGTCAGCAACGAGAAGGGCGATGCCGTCACCGTGCTGGACGGCACCAGCTACAAGCTGGTCAAGAACATCAAGACCGGCAGACGGCCGCGCGGCATGCGCTTCAATGCCGACCATACGCAGATCTACGTGGCCTGCGGCGATTCCGACCGCATCGACATCATCGATATCGCCAGCCTCGCCGACGTCGGCAAGATTCCGAACGTGCCGGACCCGGAGGCCTTCGACATCGACCGGGCCGGCAAGTTCCTCTATGTCAGCAACGAGGATTCGCACGAGCTCAGCGTCATCGACCTCGCCGCGAAGAAGCAGGTCAAGGCGGTGAAGGTGGGGCTGGAGCCGGAGGGCGTGCAACTGACCGCCGACGGCCGCACGGTCTATGTGGCGAACGAAGCCTCCAACTTCGTCAGCGCCATCGATGTGGCGAGCGGCACGGTCAAGACCACCATTCCGACCGACCAGCGGCCGCGCCGCTTCGCGCTGACGCCGGACGGCAAGCAGCTCTGGGTCTCGGCCGAGATCGCCGGCATGCTCGATGTCATCGACACGGCGAGCAACAAGGTGGTCGGCACGGTCACCTTCGATCCCCGCGGCTTCCGCAAGGACGACATCGCGCCGGTCTCGCTCGCCATCACCGCCGACGGCAAGACCGCCTTCATCTCGCTCGGCCGCGCCAACCGCGTCGCCGTGGTCGATGTCGCCAGCCGGCAGACGCGCGATTTCATCCTGGTCGGCAGCCGGCCCTGGGGCGTCGTGCTCAGCCGCGACGGCAAGCGGCTGGTGGTCGCCAACGGCGGCAGCGACGATGTCACCATCATCGACACGACGGCGGGCAAGGTGATCAAGTCGGTGCCGGTCGGCCGCTATCCCTATGGCGCCTTGATCGATGACTGAGCGGCCCCGGTCGCGGCATCTCGCCGCCGCCGTCGCGGCCGGCATCCTGCTGCTCGTCGCCGGCCTTCGCCTCGCCCATGCCGGCACGACGGTGCCGATCGGCTACGTCGAAATCACCGACGATCCGCGCTACGACGACAAATGGGCCTATGCCGGACTGCTGCTGGCGCCGGGCGGCCGGCCGGTCGCCGGCGCCGAGCTGGCGCTCGACGACATCAACATAAACGGCCAGGCCTTCAACCTGCAATTCGCCCTGCAAAAGGCCGAGGCGCCCGACGCCAAGGGCATGATCGCGGCGATCCAGAAGCTCGAGCAGGCGGACAACGTCCATCTTTTCCTGATCGACGCCGCCGACGCCATTCTCACCGAGGTCGCCAAGGCGCTGCGCGACGCGCCGGTGCTGCTACTCAACGTCTCGGCCGAAAGCGACGGCTTGCGCGCCGAAGCCTGCCAGCCGAACCTGCTGCACACCATTCCGAGCTATGCCATGCGCATGGATGCGCTGGCCGAGTTCCTGACGGCGAAGAAATGGCGCCAGGTGCTGGTGCTGCAAGGCCCGCTGCCCGACGACGCGGTCCTCGCCGCCGCCTTCGACCGCTCGGCCAAAAAGTTCGGCCTCGAGATCGCCGACACGCGCAAGTTCCGCATCGGCAACGATCCCCGCAACCGCGACCAGGACAACCTGGCGCTCTTGACCAGCGGCGTCGACTACGACGTGGTCTTCGTCGCCGACAGCGACGGCGAGTTCGGCCGCTACCTGCCTTATGCGACGCAATTGCCGCGCCCCGTGGTCGGCACCGCCGGCCTGACTGCGGTGGCCTGGTACTGGGCCTTCGAATCCTATGGCGCGGCGCAGCTCACGCGGCGCTTCTACCGCCATGCCAAGCGGCAGATGCAGGAGGCGGACTGGGCCGCCTGGGTCGCGGTGCGCGCGCTCGGCGATGCGGTGATGCACACGCACGGCGCCGACGTCGCCGCAGTCGGCCGCTATCTCCGGAGCGACAGCCTGGCGCTCGACGGCTCGAAGGGCACGGCGCTCAACTTCCGCAGTTGGGACAACCAGCTTCGCCAACCGATCCTGCTCGCCGATTCCAACTGGGTGGTGGCCGAGGCGCCGCTGCCGCAGTTCCAGCACGCCACCAACAACCTCGATACGCTCGGCATCGACAAGCCGGAAAGCAAATGCCATTTCTGACGGAGGCCCCGCCATGCGCGCCAACCATGCGCTGATCGCGCTCTATGCCGTCGCCAGCCGGGAGGCGCTGCGCTTCTTCAACCAGACCGGCCGGCTGCTGTCGGCGCTGGTGCGCCCGGCGCTGTGGCTGCTGGTGTTCGCCGCCGGCTTCCAGAACGTGCTCGGCGTATCGATCATGCCGCCTTACGACAGCTACGTCGAATACCAGGTCTATGTGATCCCCGGCCTGGCGGCGATGGTGCTGCTGTTCAACGGCATGCAGTCCTCGCTCTCCATGGTCTACGACCGCGAGATGGGCATGATGCGGCTCTTGCTCACCGCGCCGCTGCCGCGCTGGTACCTCCTGCTCTGCAAGCTGATCGCCGGCGCCGCGCTCTCGGTGCTGCAGGCCTACGCCTTCATGGTCGTCGCCCGTGTGGTCGGCGTCGACATTCCGCTGCTCGGCTGGCTGAGCGTGCTGCCGGCGCTGATCCTCGGCGGCCTCATGCTCGGCGCCCTCGGCCTGCTGCTCTCGGTCAGCATCAAGCAGTTGGAGAATTTCGCCGGCACGATGAACTTCGTCATCTTTCCGATGTTCTTCCTTTCCTCTGCCCTCTATCCGCTCTGGAAGCTGCGCGAGAGCGGCGCCGACGGCGTCTATTGGCTGGCCCGGCTCAATCCCTTCTCCTACGCGGTCGAGTTGATCCGCTTCGCCCTCTATGGCCGGGTCGAAGCCGCCTCGGCCGCCGTGGTGGTGGTTTGCACCCTGGCGTTCTTCGCCGCCGCGGCGCTCGGCTACGACCCGCAGCGCGGCGCCATCCGGCGCGGTCCGCAGCCGGCCTGAGCGCCGGTAAATGTCGGCGGCGGCTGGAAACTTGGTTATTGTTTGATATGACAACGATAACCGCCCGACCGGCCATGGCCGGACGGTTTCCGCCGCCGACCGTCCGGGCCGGTCAATTTTCCCGGTATTGAACGTATTTAGCGGCAAAAAAACCGGGCCGGGATGCCGGAGCGCGCTGGTCAAGTCACCCCGGCTTGAGTAAACTTCGGGCAATAATTCAGCATCCCGGGCACGGCATCGGGTGGCGCAAGAGGGAGGAAGCGAGATGCGACATTTATTCATCGCGGCCGCGGTGGCCGCGCTGGTTCCCATTGGTGCGAATGCGCAGACGGCGAGCGAGTTGGCCAAGCCCAGCACGCACGAGGTCATCAATTACGGCATGAACTACGGGCAGACCCGCTACAGCCCGCTGACCCAGATCACCCCGGAGAATGCCAAGGACCTGGAGCCGGTCTGGAACTACAGCTACGACGACAATCGTAGCGAGGAGTCGCAGCCGCTGGTCTACAAGGGCGTGATCTACGTCACGACCAACAGCGCCACCATGGCGATCGATGCCAAGACCGGCACGCAGATCTGGAAGACCAAGGTCGAGTATCCGCCGGAGACGCCGCGCATCGTCTGCTGCGGCATCATCAACCGCGGCGCCGCGATCTATGACGGCAAGATCTTCCGCACCACCCTGGATGCCAACGTCATCGCCCTCGACGCCAAGACCGGCAAGCAGCTCTGGAAGTCGAACGCGATCGACTTCAAGGCGGGCTATTCCATGACCGTGGCGCCGCTGGTGGCCGACGGCGTGGTGCTGACCGGCGTCTCGGGCGCCGAATTCGGCACCCGCGATTTCATCGACGGCTGGGATCCCAACGACGGCAAGCATCTCTGGCGCACCTATACCATTCCGGGGCCCGGCGAACCCGGCGCCGACACCTGGCCCGGCGACACCGCCCAGCATGGCGGCGGCTCGACCTGGATCACCGGCTCGTACGATCCGGAACTGCACACGGTCTATTGGGGCATCGGCAATCCCGGCCCGTTCAATGCCGCCGTGCGCAAGGGCGACAACCTCTATACCTGCTCGGTCATGGCGCTGGATCCCAAGACCGGCAAGATGAAGTGGTACTACCAGTTCTCGCCGAACAACCCGTTCGACTATGACTCCGTCGCCGAGATGATGCTGACCAGCCTCAAGGTCAACGGCAAGGAGACCAAGGTTGTGATCGACGCGAACCGCAACGGGTTCATCTACGTGATCGACCGCACCAGCGGCAAGCTGCTGAAGGCCAATCCCTACGTGAAGGTGAACTGGGCCTCGGGCATCGACATGAAGACCGGCCGTCCGATCGAGACCGATGTCTCCGCCAAGGCGCGCGCCGGCCAGCAGGTCGAGGTCTGGCCGTCCATCCTCGGCGGCAAGAACTGGGAGCCGGCCTCGTTCGACCCGAAGACCAGAATGGTCTACGCCAACACCTTGAACTTCGGCGGCAACTACAAGGCGGTGCCGGCGGAATACAAGGCCGGCGAATGGTATCTCGGCATGGATCTCAGCCTCGGCTGGGCCTGGCCGAAGGCGAACGGCAAGGACCTGCCGCGCGGCTATCTCAAGGCGATCGACCCCCTGACCGGCAAGGCCAAGTGGGAAGCGCCGAGCGATATTCCGCGCTTCTCGGGCGTGCTCTCCACCGGCGGCGGCGTGGTGTTCAGCGGCCAGCTCACCGGCGAGTTCGAAGCCTTCGACGCCAATACCGGCAAGAAGCTCTGGCACTTCAAGACCGGCTCCGGCATCGAAGGACAGCCGATCACCTGGGAGCAGGACGGCACACAGTATGTCGCGGTTTCC
>DATKQA010000640.1:0-14240 GCA_035523835.1 Candidatus Sulfotelmatobacter sp. | reverse complement strand
CCGAAATCCTCCAGCGTGGATTCCAGCAGCCGCGCGTTCTGCTCCAGCGCCTCCTCGCTCACCGCTTCCGCCCGCTTGCTCGGCGGCGTGGTGAGGAGTTTGAGCGGTGGGAGCTGGTATTCGTCGGCGGCGACCAGATCGAGCGCCGGCTGCTCGGCCGGCCGCCGCGCCCGCCTGTCGCCGCCGCGCTTCTCGATGCGCGGCTCGTCGCGCACCCGCACCGCCGCTTCCGGCGACAGCCGGTCGGGCCGCATCTCGCCGCGCAAACCGCGGATCGGCAGCCTCTCGGCCGCGTCGTCGTCCTCGTCGTCCTGGTCCGGCTCCGGCGGGCGGCGCATGCGGCGCGGCTCGTCGCGCAGGCTCGGCTCGCGCGTCGCCTCGTCGCCGCGCCGGCCGAGCCGCGTGGCACCGCGCACCAGCAGGCCGGCGCCGTGGCCGACGCCCTGGCCCATGCCGCGGCCGAGGCTCTGCCATTCGCCGAGCGTCAGGCCCATGGCGAAGGCGACGGCGGCGAGCGCCAGCACGCCGAGCACCGCGGTCAGCAGCGCCGGGCTGGCGCCGAGGTCGCTGCGCGCCAGGAGCGGCAGCACGCCGCGCTCCAGCAGGAGCTTGCCGATCTCGCCGCCGGGCCCGACCGGCAGGCGGCTGACCGCGGGATCGGGCAGCAGCGCCAGGGCGCCGGCGGCCAGGATCAGTGCCGGCGGCAGCAGCGCCACCTGCGGCCAGCGCACGCCGCGATGCACGACGACGCACCAGGCCCAGGCCACCAGGGTCAGGGCCAGCACCGCGCCGCCGAGGCCGAGCGTCTGCAGCAGGATGTCGGCGACATAGGCGCCGAACACGCCCATGGCGTTGCTGACCGGCGCGGCGGTGGCGTGGTTGAAGCTGCGATCGTGCGGGCTGTAGGTGGCGAGCGATACGCCGATCGCCACCGCCAGCAGGAACAGGCCGACGCCGCCGGCCTCGACGCTGCGGCGGCGCAGGAAATCGCGCATGCCGTCGGGCAGGAAGGAGAAGCGCGGCGCGGTGCCGGAACGGTCGACCATCGCCCGCCTCACCCGAGCGCGTCGCCGAGGCGCTCCAGCGCCTCGCGCGTGGTGGCCGCGTCGTTCACCAGGGCGACGCGGATATAGGGCCGGCCGGCGGCGGCACCCTCGCCGTCCTCGCGGGTGAGATAGCGGCCGGGCAGGGCGGTGACCGCGGCCTTGCGATAGAGTTCCTTCGCCGCCGCCTCGCCGTCGCCGACATCGAGCCAGAGGAAGAAGCCGCCCGGCGGCTTGTAGAAGCCGAAGCGGTTGCCGATGATCGATTCGGCGATGCGGAACTTCTCCTGGTAGAGCGCGCGATTGGCCAGCACGTGGGTTTCTTCGCGCCAGAGCGCGGCGGCGGCGGCGAACACCGGCAGCGGGTTGCCGGCATTGCCGTGCGTGCGCAGCCGGCCGAAGACGCTGATGATATCGGGATCGCCGGCGCAGAAGCCGGAGCGCAGGCCCGGCACGCTCGAGCGCTTGGAGAGCGAGTGGAACACCACCACGTTCTTCATGCTGCCGCCGAGCGCGGCGCAGACCTCGAGGCCGCCGGGCGGCGGCGCGTCGTTGTAGATCTCGGTGTAGCACTCGTCCAGCACCAGCACGAAATCATGGGCGCGGGCGAGGCCGATCAACCGCTTGAGATAGTCGCGGTCGGCAACCGTGCCCTGCGGGTTGGCCGGCGAGCAGAGATAGACCAGGGCGGTGCGGGCGAGGGTGGCCGCATCGAGCGCGTCCAGGTCGGGCAGGAAGCCGTTGCGCGGCAGCGCGGCCAGATAGATCGGCTCGGCGCCGGCCGAGACCGCGGCGCCGGCATAGCACTGGTAGAACGGGTTCGGCATCAGCACGGCGGGCTTGCGCCCGCCCTTGCTTTCCGGCACGGCGACGAAGGCGATCATGTAGAGGCCTTCGCGGGTGCCGGCCACCGGCAGCACGTGGCGGTCCGGCTCGATCATGCCCTCCGGCAGCCGGTAGCGGCGGGTCAGCCAGGCGGCGACGGCGCGGCGGAATTCCTCGGTGCCGGCCAGCGGCGGGTATTTGCCATAAAGGTGGCGGTTGGCATGCAGCACCTCGCCCACCAAGTCGGGATAGGGGTGCTGCGGCTCGCCGAGCGACATGGCGATCGGCGCCAGTCCCGGCGGCGGCGTGACCTCGGCGATCAGGTCGCGCAGCCGCTGGAACGGATAATCCTTGAGCAGGTCGAGCCGCTGATTCAGCATGGCTTCTCTCGGCCATCCACAGGCAGCGCCGCGTCAGCAACGAAATCGGTACAAAGGCCAAACGGATGTTGGACACCCGAATCGCCGCCGCCGGCAAATCCGCCGAAAGACCCGCAATGCTTTGAGCGGACTTCGGCACGCACCCCCAGTATATAGCCGTTTCCCGAGTCGCGGGCAAAGGCCTCATGCGCACCGGTACAAAACAGGCACATAAATTCCGGTTTTTCCCAAGTTTTCCCCTGCTTTCCGCAATGCCGCGATCAGCCGCCCCGCTCTCAGCCGCCCCCGCTCTCAGCCGCCCCGCTCTCAGCCGCCGACGGCGCGCACGCCGAACCCGACGATCGCTTCGATCAGCGCCGAACCCTGGTCTTCCAGCCCCGTGCGGTCGGGCGCCAAGGGTCCGGCCAGCGCCTCGATGCAGGCGCCGACCAGGCAGGCGGCGCTGACGGCTACATCCTGGGCCGGTAGTTCGGCAGCGGCGATGCCGTCCTGCAATATCGCGGCAAATAACCGGCCGAGGCGTTGGCGATAGTCGAGACGCGCCGAATCGAGGATCACGTCCACCGGTTCCGCGATCAGCGCATAGGCTTGGCGGCGGCCGCGGATGGCGCGGGTGACGAAGGCGCGCAGGCTGGCCGCCAGGCGATCGCGTGCCGGCCCGGCGGTGGCGGCGATGGTGCCGAGGACCTCGATCTCCTGCGTGGCGATGCGGCCGAGGACCTCGGCGAACAGGTCCGCCTTGGACGGAAAGTAGCGATAGACGGTGCCGGTGGCGAGATCGGCCGCGGCGGCGATGGCGGCGACATGGGCGGCGCGGAAGCCGCCGAGGGCGATGCGCTCTTGCGCCGCGCGCAGGATGCGGTCGCGCCGATCGACAAGCTGCGCGGTGACCCGTTCCGTCCGCCGATAGACCATGATTTGAACCTGGATTCACATTGTCGGTGAATCATGGCTCAATTCTTGGCCCGACGGCAAGATCATAATCGGCAAAGAAAAACTGGCCTGGCGATGCCATCGCCAGGCCAAGGTTCGACGGGAGGAAACCGTCGGAGGAGGATTACAAGCTCACGCCGCACAATCCGGCGCCGTGGCCATTCCGCGCGCTGCCGGAAGCGAAATGTCAGAGGGCTTCGCCGTCGGTCTCGCCAGTGCGGATGCGCACGACATGATCGAGATCGTAGATGAAGATTTTTCCGTCGCCGATCTGCCCGGTCTTGGCCGCCGTGAGGATCGCCTCCACCACGCGGTCGGCGAGCTCGGACTTCACCGCCACCTCCACCTTCAGCTTGGGCAAGAAACTCACGGCATATTCGGCACCGCGATAGATCTCCGTGTGGCCCTTCTGACGGCCAAAGCCCTTCACCTCGGTCACGGTCAGACCCTGCACGCCGATCGAGGTCAGGGCCTCGCGCACTTCATCCAGCTTGAACGGCTTGATAACGGCCATGATGAGCTTCATGGGGTCCCTTTCTTGTCCGCGATGCCCCGCGCCGTCGCCGATGCCGCAATTGACGCCCCGTCGGCACGCTCCGGCTGCAACAGGGGAGGCCGCTCGACCTCCACCGCTTCCCTAATCAAGAACCATGCCGCTTCCCGATAGCTCGGGAAAGTCTATCCAGATCAGTCTTTAGCCATAATTCCGCCGCGCGGCGGCTGGGCGCGTCGGAGGCTGTCCCTTTCATTGTTGCTCATGAAATAGGCAATTGCCCTGTTGTAAATCGGTGACCAAGCGCGCCGCCCGGCGGCTGGACAAGGACCGGTGCGCGCGACAAAGTAGCCGCATGCCACCCGGCAGCAATCCCGGCCACGCCTTCGACGCCGATGTCATCATCGCCGGCGGCGGGCTGGTGGGGCTCTCGCTCGCCATTGCGCTCGGCCGGGGCGGGCTAGAGGTCGTCGCTGTCGACCGCGAGGATCCGGCGCGCGTGGTCGGCGCCGCCTTCGATGGGCGGGTTTCGGCCATCGCCCACGCCAGTCAACAAGCGCTCGCCGCGATCGGCATTTGGCGCCATGTGCGCGAAGCCGAGCCGATCCTCGACATCCGCGTCTCCGACGGCGCTTCCCGCCTCTTCCTGCACTATGACCACCGTGACCTCGACGAGCAGCCTTTCGGTCATATCGTCGAGAACCGCGTCATCCGGCAGGCGCAACAGGCAGCACTCGGCGAATGCGCTCATGTCCGCCTGATGGCGCCGGTAGCGGTGGCAGGCCTCGCGCGCGAGCCCGGCCGCGCCGTCCTCTCGCTCGCCGGCGGGCAACGCCTGTCGGCGCCGCTGGTGCTGGCTGCCGACGGACGGCACTCCCCGCTGCGCCAGGCAGCCGGCATTCCCTGCCTCGCCTGGCGTTATCCGCAGACCGGCATCGTCTGCACTGTACGCCACGACCTGCCGCACCAGGGCGTCGCCCAGGAGCGTTTCCTGCCGGCGGGGCCTTTCGCCATCCTGCCGATGACCGGCAACCGCTCGTCCCTGGTCTGGACCGAAAGGGAGGTGCTGGCCCCGGCAATCCTGGCGCTCGATGACGCCGCTTTTGCCGCCGAACTGGCCGAACGTTTCGGCGACTATCTCGGCGCGCTCAGAGTCGAGGGGCCGCGCTGGTCCTATCCGCTGGCGTTGCACCACGCTGCAAGCTACGTGGCGCCTCGCCTTGCCCTGGTCGGCGACGCGGCGCACGGCATCCATCCGATTGCCGGCCAGGGTTTGAACATGGGCTTGCGCGATGTTGCCGCCCTGGGCGAAGTCCTGGTCGAGGCGCATCGCCTGGGCCTCGATCTCGGCGATCTCGCGGTGCTCGAGCGCTACGAGCGCTGGCGCCGCTTCGACAACCTGCTGCTGGCCGGCATGACCGATGGCCTCAACCGGCTGTTCTCCACCGACAGCGAACCCGTTCGCCTCGCCCGCGACCTGGGCCTGGCGGCGGTCAACCGCCTGCCGCCCCTGAAGCGGCTGTTCATGCGCCATGCCCGCGGCAGCGTCGGCAAGCTGCCACGCCTGCTGGAGGGCCGGCCGCTTTGAGCCCGGCTCAGGCGCTGGTATTGACCGTCTGGCCGGACGGCTCCTTGGGGCCACCCTTGGCAACGCCGACCATGGCGGCGCGCAGCAGGCGGCCGGCGATGGTATAGCCGGGCGCCATGACCTGGACGATGGTGCCGGGCGGCTTGCTGGGGTCGGGAATTTCCACCACCGCCTCGTGGAAGTTGGCATCGAAGCGCTGGCCGAGCGCCTCGATCGGCTTCACCTGGTGGCGCTCGAATGCGGTCAGCAGTTCGCGCTCGGTGACTTCTACCCCGGCCAGCAGCGACTTGACGGCCTCGTCGCCTTCCTTCGGCGCGTTATCGATGGCGCGGCGCAGATTGTCGGCGACCGACAGCAGGTCGCGGGCGAACTTGGTCACGGCAAACTTTGCCGTGTCCTCGCGCTCGCGCTCGGCGCGGCGGCGGTAGTTTTCGAGCTCGGCATGGGCGCGCAACGCCCGGTCCTTGAGCTCCGTCACCTCGGCTTCCAGGGCGGCGACCCGCGCCGCCGCGTCGGCCACGGCGGCATCGGCGCCCGGCTCCGGCGCAGCCGCGTTTTCCTGGCTTTCCGGCGCAGCGGACTTCGATTCTGACTCACTCATGCATGCCTCTTGCTTCTTTGATGACGGGAAGGCCCGGTCGGCGCGGCTCAGCCGATGAGCCGGCCGATGACCTGGGCGGTGTAGTCGACCATGGGAATGATGCGGGCGTAGTTCAGCCGCGTCGGGCCGATCACGCCGATGGCACCGACAATCTGCTGCCGGTTGTTCTGGTAGGGCGCCACGATCAGCGAGCAGCCGGACAGCGAGAAGAGCTTGTTTTCCGAGCCGATGAAGATGCGTACGCCCTCGGCGCCCTGCGTCATCTCCATCAGCTTGAGCACGTCCTCCTTGCTTTCCAATTCGTCGAACAGCTTGCGGATGCGCTCCAGATCGGTGATGGCGTGCACGTCATCCAGGAGATTGGACCGGCCGCTGACGATCAGAGTGGAGGGGCCGTCGCCGCCGGCCCAGGTGGCGAGGCCCGCCTGTACCACCCGCTCGGTCAAGGCGTCGAGCTCGGCGCGATTCTGCTCCAGCTCGGCCAGGATTTCCGCCCGTGCGTCGGATATGGTGCGGCCCTTGAGACGCATGCTGAGATAGCTGGAGGCTTCGGCCAGTGTGCTCGCCGACATGTCGCCGGCCAACTCGATGACGCGATTTTCCACCAGCCCGTTCTCGGCCACGATGATGACCAGGATGCGGCCCGGCGCCAGCGGCACGAACTCGATCTGCTTGAGCGGCGATTCGAGCTTCGGCGCCATGACCAGCCCGGCGCAGCGCGACAGGCCCGACAGCAGGCCCGAAGCCTCGCGCAGCACCTCCTGTGGGCTCAGGCCGCTCGCCTGGCAACGGCCCTCGATCGAGGCCCGCTCGTCGGCGGTGAGCGAACCGAGTTCCAGCAGGCCGTCGACGAAGATGCGGAGGCCGGCCTCGGTCGGCAACCGCCCCGCCGAGGTGTGCGGAGCGAAGAGCAGGCCGGCTTCCTCCAGGTCCGCCATCACGTTGCGGATCGAGGCCGGCGACAGCTTGGAATCCAGCCGCCGGGCGAGCATGCGCGAACCGACCGGCTGGCCGGTTTCCACATAAGCCTCCACCAGCCGGCGGAAAACCTCGCGTGAGCGCTCGTTCAGTTCTTGAATCATCGCTTGTCGAATGTAGTAACGCCTCAGGCGAGCGTCAACGCGGTGGCCGCCGGCGGCCTTTGACCGCCGGGGCGCGAAGGATTAGAACCGCGGAAACGCCGGTCCGGCATCCATCGACAGTCGCAGGAGCCTTTATGCGCCCTTCTGGCCGCGCCCCCAACCAGCTCAGGCCGATCTCGCTCGAGCCCGGTTTCGCCAAATATGCCGAGGGTTCCTGCCTGGCCCGTTTCGGCGATACCCACGTGCTCTGCACCGCCAGCATCGACGAGAAGGTACCCCCGTTCCTGCGCAACACCGGTAGGGGTTGGGTCACGGCGGAATATGGCATGCTGCCGCGTTCCACCCACACTCGCAGCGACCGCGAGGCGGCGCGGGGCCGGCAGTCGGGCCGCACCCAGGAGATCCAGCGGCTGATCGGCCGTTCGCTCCGCTCGGTGACCGACCTCACCGCGCTCGGCGAGCGCCAGATCAAGATCGATTGCGACGTGCTGCAAGCCGACGGGGGCACGCGCACCGCCTCCATCACCGGCGCCTGGATCGCGCTCAAGCTCGCCTGCGACAAGCTCGTCGCGGCGAAGCAGCTTCCGCGCCAGCCGGTCGCCGGCCAGGTGGCGGCGGTGTCCTGCGGCCTCTACCAGGGCGCGGCCGTGCTCGACCTTGACTATGCCGAGGATTCGAGCGCGGAAGCCGATGCCAATTTCGTTCTCACCGCCGAGGGCCGCATCATCGAGATTCAGGGCACCGCCGAGGCGGCACCGTTCAGCGAGGCGCAGTTCCACGAGTTGTTTGCCTTGGCCAAGCAGGGCGTCGCCGCGCTCGCCGCCAGCCAGCGCCGCGCACTGGGGCTATAGGTCGATGGCGAGCTTTCGTCGCTTTGCCGGTGGCCGGCTGGTGGTGGCGAGCCACAATTCCGGCAAGGTGCGCGAGATCGACGATCTGTTGCGCCCCTTCGGCGTCGATGCGGTGTCGGCGGCGGCGCTCAGCCTGCCGGAACCGGAAGAGACCGGCACCAGCTTCCAAGCCAATGCGGAATTGAAGGCCCTGGCCGCGGCGAAAGCCGCCAACCTGCCGGCACTGGCCGACGATTCCGGCCTGGCGGTGGCGGCGCTCGGCGGCGAGCCCGGCATCTATTCGGCGCGCTGGGCCGGCCCGGAGCGGGATTTCGACCTCGCCATGCGCAAAGTCTGGCTGGCGCTGGAGGCCAAGAACGTCGTCGACTACCGCGCGGAATTCATCAGCGTGCTGAGCCTCGCCTGGCCCGACGGCCATTGTCACAGCTTCGAGGGCGTCGTGCCGGGCTCTCTGGTCTGGCCGCCGAGTGGGGTGAAGGGCTTCGGCTACGATCCCATGTTCATCCCGGCCGGCTACGATATCACGTTCGGCGAGATGGAGCCGGCGATGAAGCACGGCATCAGCCATCGCGCCGTCGCCTTCCGCAAGCTGATCGATGCCTGCTTCGCCGCTCCGCCTGCCTGAAGCCGGCATCGTGCCGGCGAGCGCAGCAGAAGATCCCGGCTTCGGCGTCTATGTGCATTGGCCGTTCTGCCGGTCGAAGTGTCCCTATTGCGATTTCAACAGCCATGTGCGCGACAAGGTCGAGCAGCCGCGCTGGCGCCGCGCGCTGGAAGCCGAGCTTGCCTACTTCGCTGCGCGCCTGCCGCGGCGGTCCGTCACCAGCATCTTCTTCGGCGGCGGCACGCCGTCGCTGATGCCGCCGGACACGGCGGCATCGGTGATCGCCGCGGTCGGGCGGCATTTCCCGGTTGCCGGCGATATCGAGGTCACGCTCGAAGCCAACCCCACCTCGGTGGAAGCGGGGCGCTTCGCCGCGTTTCGCGATGCCGGAGTCAATCGCGTTTCGCTCGGCGTGCAGGCGCTCGACGACGCCGCGCTGCGCTTTCTCGGCCGGCAGCATTCCGCCGCCGAGGCGCTGACGGCGGTGGCGACTGCACGCCGGCATTTCGCCCGGGTTTCCTTCGATCTGATTTATGCCCGCCCCGAGCAATCCGCCGCCGCCTGGCGCGCCGAACTCGCTCGCGCGCTGGACCATGGCCTCGAGCATCTCTCGCTCTATCAGCTCACCATCGAGCCGAACACCGGCTTTCACGGCGCTGTCGCGCGCGGCGTCTTCACTCCGCCCGACGCCGACGCGGCTGCGACGCTCTATGAGCTGACCCAGGAGCTCTGCGATCGCGCCGGTCTGCCGGCCTACGAGATTTCCAACCACGCCCGTTCCGGCGCGGCGAGCCGCCACAACCTCACCTATTGGCGCTGCGGCGACTATATCGGCATCGGCCCGGGCGCCCATGGCCGCGTCACCATCGATGGCATCCGCCATGCGACCCAGCAAGTCCGAAAGCCGGAAACCTGGCTCGAGCGGGTCGAGAATATCGGCCACGCCATCGAAATCGAGGAAGCGATTTCGGCCGAAATGCAGTTCGAGGAGCTGTTGATGATGGGTTTGCGATTGGCCGAGGGCGTGCCGCTGGAACGTATGGGTCAGGTCGGCGGCCGCGCGCTGGCGGAGTTTTTCGCCGGCCGCCAGTTGCAGCGATTGATCGACGGCGGCTTCCTGCTGCTGGATGCGACGCATCTGAAAGCCACCTCGAGCGGCCGGCAGGTGCTGAACACGGTGCTGGCCGAATTGCTGTAGGCGACGACGGCTTGCGTTCCCTTCCCCCTGCCCCTCTGCTAGCCTGCTTGCGGCAGTCGACAGCGTCGCCGGAAGTCGACGAAGGGAAGGAAAGACGCCGATGGCAGAGGCAATGCGATCGCTTGACGCGGCCGACGAGGTACAGCTTTCCCTGACCATCCAGCGCTGGCTCGACAAGGAGGTCAGGCCGGTCGTCAAGAAATACGATCACGACGACCTCTATCCCACCGCGATCGTCGAGCAGATGAAGGAACTCGGCCTCTTCGGCGCCACCATCAGCGCCGAATATGGCGGCCTCGGCCTGCCGGCCCGGACCTACGCCAAGCTGGTCATGCAGATTTCCAGCGTGTGGATGGCCATAACCGGCATCTTCAATTCGCACCTGATGCTGGCGCTGGCGATCGAAAAGTTCGGCACCCCGGCGCAGAAGATGGCATGGCTGCCGAAGCTCGCCACCGGCGAGGTGCGCGGCGGCCTTGCCTTGACCGAGCCGGATGCCGGGACCGACTTGCAGGGCATCCGCATGGTGGCGCGCGCCGACGGCGACGACTATGTCATCAACGGCACCAAGACCTGGATCTCGAACGGCATCGAAGGTTCCTGCTTCGCGCTGCTGGTGAAGACCGATCCCAAGGCGGAGCCGCGCTACAACGGCATGAGCCTCTTCATCGCGCCGAAACAGGCCGGCTTCCGCGTCGGCCGCAAGCTGGAAAAACTCGGCTACAAGTCGATCGATTCCGGCGAGCTGATCTTCGAGGACTATCGCCTCTCCCGGGACCACCTGATCGGCGGCGTCGAGGGCCGCGGCTTCCATCAGGCGACTGGCGGGCTCGAGCTCGGCCGCATCAATGTCGCCGCGCGCGGCGTCGGCATCGCCGAGGGCGCGCTCCGCATGGCGACGGAATATGCGCAGATCCGCAAGACCTTCGGCAAGCCGATCTGCGAGCACCAGGCCATCCAATTGAAGCTCGGCGAGATGGCTACGCGGGCGCGGGCGGCGCGCCTGCTCACGCTCGATGCAGCGGCAGCCTTCGATCGCCGCGAGCGCTGCGACCTGGAGGCCGGCATGGCGAAATATTTCGCTTCCGAAGCGGCGCTCGAAAACAGCACCGAGTCGCTCCGCATCCACGGCGCCTATGGCTACTCCAAGGAATATGACGTGGAGCGGCTCTATCGCGATGCGCCGCTTACCTGCATCGGCGAGGGCACCAACGAGATGCAGCGCATCATCATCGCCAAGCAATGGATCAAGAGGAACCTGGTGTGATGAAACCGCTGGAAGGCATGCGCATCCTCACCGTCGAGCAGTTCGGCGCCGGCCCCTACGGCTCGATGTTCCTGGCCGACCTCGGCGCCGAGGTGATCAAGATCGAGAATGCGGAAACCGGCGGCGACGCGGCGCGCCATGTCGGCCCGCACCGGCTCGGTCCCGGCCAGGGGCAGTATTACCAGACCTGGAACATGAACAAGCTGAGCGTCGCGCTCGACCTCAAGTCGACTGCCGGCCGGGCCGATTTCGAACGGCTCGCCGCCACCGCCGACGCCGTCATCGACAATCTGCGCGGCGACCAGCCGGCGAAGCTCGGCCTCGACTATGCCAGCCTCAAGCATTGCAACGCGCGGATCGTCTGTCTGCATATCTCCGCCTATGGCCGCGACAACGAGCGTCGCGCATGGCCGGGCTACGACTATCTGATGCAGGCGGAGGCCGGCATCATGGCGCTGACCGGCGAACCGGAAGGCGCGCCCTCGCGCATCGGCTGCTCGATGATCGACTATATGTCCGGGCTCACCGGCGTCGTCGGCCTGCTCGCCTGCATCAGCCGGGCGCGGCAGACCGGGATCGGCTGCGATGTCGATACCTCGCTGTTCGACGTGGCGCTGCATCAGCTCGGTTATTCCGCCATCTGGTACTTGAACGAGCGGGATGTCTCGCGGCGGCAGCCGCGCAGCGCGCACCTCGCGGTGGCGCCGGTGCAGACTTTTCCGACCGCCGACGGCTGGATCTTCATCATGTGCATGACCGACAAGTTCTGGAGCAACCTGGTCGAGGCGCTCGGCCGCCCGGAGCTGAAGGGCGACCCGCGCTTCGACACGCCGGACAAGCGACAGCAGAACCGCGCCGTGCTCGGCGACCTGCTCGATGCCGAGTTGCGCCGGCAATCGACGCGGCACTGGCTCAAGCGGCTATCGGGGCTCCTGCCGGTGGCGCCGGTCTACGAGGTCGACGAGGCACTTGATTCCGCTTTCGTGCACGCCACCGGCATGGTGCGCGACCTGCCGCATCCGCTGCGTGCCGATTTCCGCGTGCTGGCCAATCCGCTCAAGATCGACGGCGTGCGGCCCGAGCAGGTGCCGGCGCATGACCTCGGCGCCGACACCGCGCGCATCCTCGCCAGCCTGCCGGCGACGAAGGCTCCGGCATGAAGCTCGAAGGCCTGCGCGTCATCGACCTGTCGTCGTTTCTGCCGGGTCCCTATCTGACCATGACCATGGCCGATCACGGCGCCGAGGTGATCAAGATCGAAGCGCCGAACGGCGGCGATCCCGGACGGCATATCGGCCTTGCGGACGGGCCTTCCACGGTCTTTTTCCGCAATCTCAACCGCGGCAAGAAAAGCGTCGTGCTGGATTTGAAGAATGCGGACGAACGCGACACCTTGCTGCGTCTCTGCGACGGCGCCGATGTCCTGGTCGAGAGCTTCCGGCCGGGGGTCGCGGAGCGCCTGGGCATCGGCTATGCGGCGCTCAAGGCGCGCAATCCCCGCCTCGTCTATTGCTCGATCAGCGCCTTCGGCCAGACCGGCAGCTACCGCCACCGGCCGGCGCATGATCTGGCGCTGCAGGCGGCATCCGGCGCGCTCGGCCTGACCGTCGGCACGGACGGCGAACCGGCCATGCCGGCGATCGCCGCCGCCGACCACCTGAGCGCGCTGCAGGGCCTCTCCGCCATTCTCATGGCGCTGTTGCGCCGCACCGCGACGGGATGCGGCGACTACATCGATATCGCCATGCACGATGCCATGCTGGCGGCCTGCGCCAATATCCTCGGGCCGACCTTCGCCGAACATCGCCAGCCTATCGCCCGGCACGAGCGCACCACCGGCGGCGCCGCCTTCTACCAGATCTACCGGACGCGCGACGGGCGGCACATCGTGCTCGCGGGCCAGGAGGAGAAGTTCGTCCATGCGCTGCTGCAGGCGCTCGGCCGGCTCGATCTGGCGCCGCTCTGCGCGCGGGGCCCGGGCCCGCACCAGCAGCCGGTGATCGCCTTCCTGCAGGAATGCTTCGCCAAGCTCACACTGGCGGAAGCGGTCGATTGGCTCGCGCCGCTCGACGTCTGCTTCGCGCCGGTCAATACGCTGCCGGAAGCCGTCGACGACGAGAACGCGCATGCCCGCGGCATGGTGCTGCTGGACCGACTCGGCCGCCGGCATGTCGCGCCGGCGATCCGTTTTCACGAGGAACCTTCGCGGCCGAGCCTCTGCGAGCCACAACTCGGCGAACACGATGCCGCCGTGCTCGGCGCGACGCGCCCGAAAGCAATGGAGACGTGACATGGTCGCTCCGGCGAAGAACGTCGGCGAAAAGCGCTGGCGCGAGAGTTACGGCCGCTATTACGAGGATTTCACCGTCGGCGACATCTACGAACATCGCCCCGGCCGCACCATCAGCGAGGCGGACAATACCTGGTTCACTCTGCTGACCATGAACCAGCATCCGCTGCATTTCGACGCGGCCTATGCGGCGAAATCCGAATTCGGCCGGCCTCTGGTCAATAGCTGCCTGACGCTGTCAGTCGTCTCCGGCATGAGCGTCAGCGACGTGAGCCAGAAGGCCATCGGCAATCTCGGCTGGACCGACATCCGGCTCACCGCGCCCGTCTTCATCGGTGATACGATCTATGCCGAATCGGAGGTGCTGGACAAGCGCGAATCGGCCAAGCGGCCGACCCAGGGCGTGGTCACCGTCCGCACGCTCGGCAAGAAAGCCGACGGCACCGTCTTCATGAGCTTCGAGCGCACGGTGCTGGTGCCGAAACGCGGCCACGCGGTCGACGACCGTGCCGACTATTGACCGGCATCCGGGGTAGGGCATGGCGCGGCACGACCCTCCGGCGATTCCCCACATCAAGTCGGCGGAATACGAACGCGAGCTGCTGGCGCTGCAGATCGAACTGGTGAAGCTGCAGCGCCATATCATCGCCGGCGGCGATCGTATCCTGGTGCTGCTGGAAGGCCGCGACGCCGCCGGCAAGGACGGCACCATCAAGCGTATCACGCAGCATTTGAGCCCGCGCGAGACCCGCGTCGTGGCGCTCGGCAAACCGAGCGAGCGGGAAACCAGCTCCTGGTACTTCCAGCGCTTCGTCCGCCATCTGCCGGCGGCGCAGGAGATGGTGCTGTTCAACCGCTCCTGGTACAACCGCGCCGGCGTCGAGCGGGTGATGGGATTCTGCACGCCCAGCGAATACCTGGAATTCATGCGACAGTGTCCGGAACTGGAACGGATGCTGGCGCGGTCCGGCATTCGCCTGGTCAAATACTGGTTCTCGGTGACGCGCGAGGAGCAACGCCGGCGGTTCGCGGAACGCGAGAGCGATCCGCTGAAGCAATGGAAGCTGTCGCCGATCGACCGCGCC